>JAYQGD010000201.1:2312-5583 GCA_038140415.1 Rhodospirillaceae bacterium | reverse complement strand
ACCGTATCCGGCACACCAATTCCCTCTTGGAGGATTTCAGTCTACTTGATCTGCGCCGCCGTCTGGCCAAGCGGCTCATGTATATGGGCGGCGGATCGCAAATGTCGGTGCGCGTCTCCCAGAAAGAGTTGATCGCCATGATGGGCGTCAACAAGGAAGCCATCGAACAGCAGTTGCAGGCCTGGGAAAATGACGGTCTGGTCAAGCTGGATACCGGCTGGATCACCGTCGGCAATGCCGCCGGGCTCAAACAACTCACCGAGCAGGACTAAGCCGCCGGGCGGGTTCACTGCGGCGTATCATCACCTACGAAGAGCCGGCCAAGAAAGCTTGCCCCGGAATAACGGAAGGACGTAAGACGTGCTGAAACTATATCGCTATAAGAATTCCATCTGCACGCAGAAGGTCCTGATCACTCTCGACGAAAAGCAACTGCCGTTTGAGACCCAGGATGTGAACCTGTTCCTGAACGAGCAATACTCCCCGGAATATCTGAAGATCAATCCGAAAGGCGTAGTGCCGTCTCTCGACCATGACGGGCGGATCGTGATCGAATCCACCCTGATCTGCGAATACCTGGACGAGACCTTCCATGACACACCCTTGATCCCGGATGATCCGTACCGCCGGAGCCAGATGCGGCTGTGGGCCAAGGCCATCGATGAAGGCATTTTCGTCGCCACCCGGGAAATCAGTTTCTCGGCCATGTTCCGGGAAGCGCTGCGCAATATGTCCGACGAACAGCGCCAGGTGCGGTTCAATAATGTGGGCGATCCGGAACGCACGGACCGGTATATGTCCGTCTATGAAAACGGCACCGATTCCCACTATGTGATGGAGGGGATCGCGGCCTACGAAAAACTGTTCAAGAACATGGATGCGGCGCTCGCCGATGGCCGGACCTGGCTGGATGGCGAGGATTTTACTTTGGGCGACATCGCGCTCGTCCCGTATCTGGCGCGCCTGGATTATCTGCAATTGCTGGATATCTGGCTCGACGACCGGCCCAAGGTAATGGCCTGGTTCGACCGCGCCCGCGCCCGGCCCAGCTTCACCACCGCCATCGACGGCGCCATTTCCGACCAGGAAAAAGAGGCCATGCAGACCCATGGGTCCAAGCTTCGGGACGCCGTCCGGGAAAAGCGCGACGCTTATCTGGCGAACTAGGCCCTTACGCCGTCCGGGCAAGACCACTAAACTGGCATCATCTTGAACAGTGATCGTCTCCGGCGGGGGCGCGGACGGACTCCATTGTGACCAACCCGATCTTCACCAAGGAAAATTGGCTGCGCGCGCTGACCTTCGCGACGTTGGTGATCTGCGTCTTTTCGTCCAAAGCGGCGGTGCCGCTTCTCATCCTGTTCGGATTGAGCCTGGTGTGGTGCGCCGGCCTTCAGTCTCTCCGGTTGGCGCTGTTTAGCGGTCCGGCGGCAATCGGTCTGGTGGCCTTGGTGCTGTGGGCGCTCTGCAGTGCGATCTGGTCGGCGGAACCGGGGACGGTCCTAAAAGCCATCTGGCCTCTTGCGCTGCTCATTGCCGCTGGTCTGGTAACCGTGGGCTTCGCGGCGCGGCTGGAGAGAGACCAAGCGGATGCCGTCGCGGCTGGATTGATGGCCGGCATGGTCGTGGCGCTGTGTTTCGTGGTGTTCGAGGCGGCCACCTATAACTGGATCGGCCGCAACCTGCGGGGCCTCGAGTGGCCCGATATCATCAACTTTGAGACCGGCGGGCAGAGCCTGACAGGGTTCATCAAGGCGCCCATCGCGATTTTGTGCCTGATAATTTGGCCGGGGATGGCCCGATGGGGGGCGGCGCAAACCAAATTCATCCCGCTCGTGCTCTATTTGGTGTTGATCGCATCTGCCGTCTGGTTCGACGCGACGACGGCGGTGCTGGTCCTTATCGCCGGGGGCGTTTTGGCCGGATTGGGACGGTTGAACCTTCGTCTGGTCACCAGAGTCTTGGCCGTGGCCGCACTGATATTGATCGTGGCCATGCCGCTTCTGGTCCGCCCGATCACTACGACCGATTTTCTGGCGGCGGCCGATTCGGGCAAAACTTCGGTTTCCATTCCGGTTTCGGGCATCAGCCGGCTGCATATCTGGCAGTTCGTATCAGACAAGATCTCTGAGCGGCCCTGGACAGGGTGGGGGTTGAAGGCCTCCCGCTATGTGGAGGGCGCTGATCAAAAATACACAGTTATCAGGAAGAACGCCCAAGGACGCGACGCTATCCTCTATAAGGATTTCAATCTGCCGCTCCACCCTCACAATCAGGCCCTGCAGATTTGGCTGGAGCTCGGCCTGATCGGCGCGCTGATCGCCGGATTAACGGCCTTTGCCGTCATCTGGCGCGGGGCGGAGAGGGCGGGATCGCTGGGCCTCGGTTTGATTGCCGGCATCCTCATTTTTGATCTCCTAAGTTTCGGCGCGTGGCAGAACTGGTGGATCGCCGCACAGTTTTTGGCTGTGGCGTATTTGGTCGTGCCGAGCCGGGAACCGTCTTAAGCCCCAATTGCCGGTCGGCAGTTTTACATACCCGACATGTAATTTATTCATTTGACCGGGACCCGCATTGCCTATAGAAGCATCGGCGGGCCACGGTCCCCCAACGGATCGCGACCCATCTGTGAGGATGGGAGAAACATCATGAACACACCTGCCAAGCCGGGAGTCCGCCCGGCCAATCCTAATTTTTCATCTGGACCTTGCGCCAAACGACCCGGCTGGACGCCCGCCGCGTTGGACGACGCACTGCTCGGCCGGTCACACCGCTCGTCCGAGGGCAAAGCCAAACTTCAAGAAGTTATCGACAAAACCCGTGCCGTCTTGGGCGTACCGGAAAACTATCGGATCGGCATTGTCGCCGCCTCCGACACCGGTGCGGTGGAGATGGCGCTCTGGTCCCTGTTAGGCGCTCGGGGCGTTGATCTGCTGGCCTGGGAGAGCTTCGGCTCCGGCTGGGTCAGCGATGTCACCAAGCAGCTCAAGCTGGACGACGTCCGGACCCTCGAGGCCGGTTACGGCAAACTGCCCGACCTGTCCGAGGCCGATTTCGGCCGGGACGTGGTCTTCACCTGGAACGGCACCACCTCCGGTGTGCGGGTCCCGGACGGGAGCTGGATTCCCGCTGACCGGGCAGGGCTGACTATCTGCGATGCCACCTCTGCCCTGTTTGCCATGAATCTGCCGTGGGACAAGCTCGATGTCGTCACCTATTCCTGGCAGAAGGTGATGGGCGGCGAAGCCCAGCACGGCATGCTGATCCTGGG
>JAYQGD010000201.1:0-2212 GCA_038140415.1 Rhodospirillaceae bacterium | reverse complement strand
TCGACCATCCAGTCGACCGATCTGGAGGCGCTGACGCCCTGGATCGACTGGGCGCTCGCCACCGCACAATCCGAATTCACCGCTTAAATTCCAGGAGGCAATGAAATGCCCAAGGTTCTGATTTCAGACAGCATGAGTCCGCGCGCCGAAGAGATTTTCAAGGCCCGCGGTTTGGACGTAGACGTAAAGCCGGGCATGTCCCCGGACGAACTGAAAGCTTGTATCGGCGAGTATGACGGTCTGGCCGTCCGCTCCGCCACCAAGGTCACCCCCGAGATATTAGAAGCCGCCGACAATCTGAAAGTCATCGGCCGGGCCGGCATCGGCGTGGATAATATCGATGTGGCCGCCGCAAGCGCCAAGGGTGTGGTGGTGATGAACACGCCGTTCGGCAATTCCATCACCACGGCTGAACACGCCATCGCCATGATGTTCGCCCTGGCGCGGGATATCCCGGAGGCCAGCGCCTCCACCCACGCCGGTAAGTGGGAAAAATCCCGCTTCATGGGGATTGAGCTTTACGGCAAGACCCTCGGCATCATCGGCTGCGGCAATATCGGCTCCATCGTCGCCGACCGGGCCTTGGGTCTAAAGATGAAGGTGGCGGCCTATGATCCGTTCCTATCTGAAGAACGGGCGGCCGATATGGGCGTCGACAAGGTGGAGCTGGACGAGCTGTTCGAGCGCGCCGACTTCATCAGCCTGCACACGCCGATGACCGACGCGACCCGGGGCATCATCAATGCCGAGGCAATGGCCAAGATGAAAGACGGCGTGCGGATCATCAACTGCGCCCGCGGCGGTCTCGTCGTCGAGGAAGACCTCAAGGCTGCGCTGGATTCCGGCAAGGTCGCCGGCGCAGGCACGGATGTGTTCGTCGAAGAGCCGGCCAAGAAGAACATCCTGTTCGGCCACGAAAAAGTCGTCGCCACGCCGCACTTGGGTGCTTCCACCGAGGAAGCGCAGGTCAATGTCGCCATCCAGGTGGCGGAGCAGATGTCCGACTATCTGATGGACGGAGCGGTGGTGAATGCCCTCAACATGCCGTCGGTCAGCGCCGAGGACGCGCCCAAGTTAACGCCGTACATGAAGCTGGCCGAGCATCTGGGCAGCTTCGCCGGGCAAGTGACCGAGTCCGCGATCAAGAAAATACAGATCGATTACTGCGGCCATGTGTCGGAGCTCAACACCAAACCGCTTACCGCCATTGTTCTGCAGGGCATTCTGTCGCCGCTGCTGGAATCGGTGAACATGGTCAGCGCGCCGACCCTGGCGAAGGAGCGCAATATCGAGATCACCGAAGCCACGTGCGAGACATTGGACGAGTACCAGACCCTCATGCGTCTGACCGTGACCACGGACAAGCAAACCCGGACCGTCGCCGGTACGCTGTTCCATGGCGGCCGGCCGCGTCTGGTGGAGATCAAGGGCATTTCCATGGATGCTGAGCTGAAGCCCAATATGCTCTACATCACCAACGAGGATAAGCCGGGTCTCATCGGCACCCTTGGCACAACCCTGGGCGAGGCGGGCATCAATATCGCCACGTTCAACCTGGGCCGGGAAAACAACGGCGGCGCGGCCATCTGCCTTATCGAGACCGATGAGCCGGTCTCCGATGAACTGGCCGCCAAGGTCCGCGCCATCCCGCATGTGGTGCAGGCGGTGCCGCTGAGCTTCTAACCATGCAAAGCGCCGGGAGGCGTTCGCGCCTCCCGGCCGCCATCTTCAAATAAAATTCATCTCCTCTCCCTTGATTCGGGCACCGGATGGGCTCTCACTCACCGTTCGGTGGGCTCTCACCGAGGGCCATATCCAAGCGTCTTGATCCCACCTAATGTTGAGGCGCTGAAATAATCAAACAGGCCGAACAGGCCGGGGAGGACAGATGGCTACCGTTTCACTCACGGTGAACGGGAAGGCCGTATCGGCGGACGCCGAGGCGGATACGCTTCTCGTAGAATTCATTCGCGAAAATTTGGGCATGACTGGCACTCATGTGGGCTGTGACACCAGCCAATGCGGCGCTTGCGTGGTCATGGTTAACGGCGACTCGGTCAAGAGCTGCACCATGCTGGCGGTTCAGGCGGAGGGCGCGGACGTGACCACGATTGAGGGGCTCGAAACCAATGGTGAGCTGCATCCGATGCAGCAGGCGTTCCACGAGAACCATGCGCTGCAGTGCGGCTTCTGCACGCCGGGCATGCTGATC
>JAYQGD010000200.1:0-5590 GCA_038140415.1 Rhodospirillaceae bacterium | reverse complement strand
ATAACTGACAGCGGGACCGGCTACGACGTCGAGGCGGTGCGCCGCGACTTCCCGATCCTGCAGACGGAGGTCAACGGCCATCGTTTGGTGTTCCTGGACAGCGGCGCCAGCGCGCAAAAGCCGGCCGCCGTGATCGACGCCATGGACGCGGCCTATCGCGGGGCCTACGCCAATGTGCACCGGGGCGCGTATACCTTGAGTCAGGCGGCCACCGACGGCTATGAGAACGCCCGGAAGACCGTGGCCAAGTATCTGAACGCCGCCTCCGATGACGAGATCATCTTTACCCGCAATGTCACCTCGGCGATCAACCTGGTGGCCTATTCCTACGGCACGTTCCTGGAGGCCGGCGACGAGGTGGTGATTTCTCATATGGAGCACCACGCCAATATCGTGCCCTGGCAGTTGCTGCGGGACCGCACAGGGATTGTCCTGAAAGTTGCGCCCATCGACGATGACGGCAACTTCCTGATGGACGAGTTCGAGAAGCTTCTTTCGCCCAAGACAAAACTGGTGGCGATCACCCATGTGTCCAATGTTCTGGGCACCATCGTCCCGATCAAGGACGTCATCCGCCTGGCCCATGCCCAGGGGGCGAAGGTGCTGATCGACGGGGCGCAGGGCATCGTGCATGCGCGGGTCGATGTGCAGGACCTGGACGCGGATTTCTATGCCTTCACCGGTCATAAGCTCTACGGGCCCTCGGGCATCGGCGTGCTCTACGGCAAGAAAGACCTGCTGAACGCCATGCCGCCCTACGAAGGCGGCGGCGACATGATCGAGCGGGTGACGTTCGAGAAAACCACCTACCGGGAGGCCCCGGCGCGGTTCGAAGCCGGCACCCCGGCGATTGTCGAAGCGGTCGGCCTGGCCGCCGCCGTGGACTATTTCGACGCCATCGGCGTGGAGAAGATAGCCGCCCACGAACAATCGTTATTGGCATACGCGACGGAGCGTCTGTCGGAGATCGACGGGCTGACTATTTATGGCAAGGCCGCGAATAAGGCGGGCATCATTTCCTTCACTCTGGAAGACGTACATCCCCACGATATCGGCACCATCATCGACAGCCGCGGCGTGGCCGTCCGTGCGGGTCACCATTGCGCCCAGCCGCTGATGGACCGGTTTGATATCGCCGCCACGGCCCGGGCCTCGTTCGGCATGTACAACACGACCGACGATGTGGATGTCCTCGCCGAGGCGCTGATCTACACAAAAGGAATATTCGGCTGATGGAAGACCATATTCGCGAACTATACCAGGAGGTCATCCTGGACCACGGCAAGAACCCCCGGAACTTCCGCCATCCGGATGATGCGACGTGCGAGGCGCACGGCAACAACCCGCTGTGCGGCGACCGGCTGACCGTTTACGCCAAGGTGGGCGATGGGGACGTGATTGAGGATGCCGCCTTCGAAGGCCGGGGGTGTGCGATTTCCGTTGCCTCCGCCTCGATGATGACCGACATCGTCAAAGGCAAAAATATTACCCAGGTGGAACGCTTGTTTGATCAGTTCCACAAACTATGTACAGGTGAAGTGGAAGACATCGACGACCCGGAATTCGAGGACGAAGTCGATAAATTGCGGGTCATGTCAGGTGTCCGGCAGTTCCCCATGCGGGTGAAATGCGCGACCTTGGCCTGGCACACCATCAACGCCGCCGTCCAAGGCGACCAAGAAGCATCAACCGAGTAGAGAGTGAGAATATTATGTGGGGCGCCTTGAATATATTCGGCAAAAAGAAAGAGACCGATATGGACGAAACACCACCGTCAACCGAACCGGTACAGACACCGGAGCCCGCTGCCGCCGAACCGGCTGCCGCGGCGGAAGCCGCTGTTACATCCCAAACGGCTCCGGAGCCTGGCCCTGTCTATGCCCCGAGCCCGTGGGATGAGTACGGTTCGGACATGGGCGGCATGGAAGCCGGTGTTGTGGCCCACGCCGGTGAGGCCTTGGAGCCCGGCGCCAAGGTCGCCGACCAGGAGGCTATCGCCACGGCGCTGAAAACCGTCTACGACCCGGAAATCCCGGTGGATATTTACGAGCTCGGCCTGATTTACGAGATCAATATCGAGATGAACGGCGATGTCCGCCTGGTGATGACCCTGACTGCGCCGGGCTGCCCGGTCGCCGGCATTCTGCCCCAGCAAGTGGCGGATGCCGCCGCCTCCGTCGACGGTGTCGGAGAGGTGGAAGTCACTCTGGTCTGGGATCCGCCATGGGATATGGAAAAAATGTCCGAAGACGCAAAACTTGCCTTAGGCATGTTCTAGACGGGACGATTTAAGAGTATACTGAACTCATGAGCCAGATTACCAAAGATACCGCCCCGATCACGCTGACCGAAAATGCGGTGAAACGCGTTCAGGCGCTTATGGCGCGCGCCGATAAGCCCGTCTTGGGCCTCCGCGTCGGTGTGACCAACACCGGCTGCTCCGGGCATATGTACAATGTGGAATATGCGGAGGACGAGCGCCCACTCGAAGAGGTCGTCGAACAGGACGGCGTCCGGATTTTCATTGATCCGTTGGCTCTGATGTTCGTCGTCGGCTCCAAAATGGATTACGTGGAAGACAAGATGCAGTCCGGCTTCATCTTCGATAATCCGAACGTGACCAGCCAGTGCGGCTGCGGCGAGTCCTTCAGCGTTTAAGCTTCATGCCCAAAGTCATTTTCGTCGAAAACAGCGGGGAACGCCGGGAGATCGAGGCGCCCGCCGGGAAGTCGTTGCTCGATATCGCCCACGCCAACAACATCGATATCGAAGGCGCCTGCGAGGGCGTCATGGCGTGTTCCACCTGCCATCTGATTGTCGATCCGGACTGGTATGACAAGCTCAAGCCGGCCAGCGAGGAAGAAGACGATATGCTGGATCTGGCCTTTGGTTTGACCAAGACCTCACGTCTGGGCTGTCAAATCCTGCTGACCGAGGAGCTGGACGGCCTCGTGGTGAAACTGCCCGTTGAAACCCGCAACATGATGTTGTGAGGCGGCGGTGACCCTGTTCGAGCGGCTGAAGGCCGATACCGCCACCGCCTGGAATGCCTATATCGATCATGACTTCGTCCGGGGCCTGGCCGCCGGGTCTTTGCCCGAAGCCTGCTTCCGCCATTACCTCGGCCAGGACTATTTGTTCCTGATCCACTTGGCCCGGGCCTATGCCCTGGCGGCATATAAATCCGACACTTTGGCCGATATCCGCCAAGCCGCCGGCGGACTGTCCGCCATCGTTGATATGGAGATGGATCTGCACGTCAAATTCTGCGCCGATTGGGGCCTGACGGAAGAGGGCATGGAGGCGCTGCCCGAAGCGGCAGAGACCATGGCCTACACCCGCTTTGTGCTGGAGCGTGGCGCGGCAGGGGACCTGTTGGACCTGCATGTGGCGCTCGCGCCGTGCATCGTCGGCTACGCGGAGATCGGCGCCGCCCTGGCGGATAAAGCCACACCGGACAATCCCTACACCCCGTGGATCGAGATGTATGCCTCGGATGACTACCAAGAGGTGGCGGCCGCCGAGATCGCACAATTGGATAAGCTGATGGAAGCGCGGGGCGGGGAGGGGCGTTATCCGGCCCTGGCCAAGACCTTCGATCAGGCGACCCGGCTGGAAATAGCTTTCTGGCAGATGGGCCTGAATGCGGTATAACTGCGCCCATGAACTCACTCGGCTTCGATAAGGACCCTGCGGATACCCGCGTGGTGGTCGCCATGTCCGGCGGCGTGGACAGTTCCGTCACGGCGGCGCTGCTGCACGAGGAGGGCTATGACGTGGTCGGCATCACCCTGCAGCTTTATGACTATGGCGCGGCGGCGGCGAGGCCGGGCGCCTGCTGCGCCGGGCAGGATATTTATGACGCGCGCCGGGTCGCCGACACGCTGGGCTTTCCCCATTACGTCCTGGATTACGAGGATAAGTTCCGCCAGGAGGTGATGGACGATTTCGCCGACACCTATCAGGCCGGTGAAACCCCGATCCCCTGTGTGAAGTGCAATCAGACCGTCAAGTTCCGGGACCTGCTGGCCCGCGCGGTGGAACTGCAGGCGGATGCGCTGGCGACCGGGCATTATATCCGCCGCGAAATGGGCCCAAGCGGGGCGGAGCTGCACCGGGGAACCGATCCCGGCAAGGATCAGAGCTATTTCCTGTTCGCCACCACCCAGGAGCAGCTGGATTTTCTGCGCTTTCCCCTGGGCGATCAGTCCAAGGACGTGACCCGGGCCCATGCCGAACGCTTCGGCCTTGCCGTTGCCGACAAGCCGGACAGTCAGGATATCTGTTTTGTGCCCAACGGCGATTACGCCGAGATCGTCGCCAAGCTGCGCCCGGAAGGGGTGGAGCCCGGCGACATCGTCCACATGGACGGCCAGGTGCTGGGCCGGCATGACGGCATCATCCACTATACGGTGGGCCAGCGCCGGGGCCTCAACATCGGCGGCGGTGATCCGCTGTATGTGCTGCGCCTGGATGCCGACACCCGCCGGGTCATTGTCGGGCCGAAAGACGCGCTGCTCGAAGAGACGGTGATCGTCCGCGATGTGAACTGGCTCGGAGATGCGCCCCTGGACGAAGACGGCGTGGAGGTGGAGGTCAAGCTCCGCTCCATGCAGCCGCTGGTGCCGGCCCGCGTGGCCGCAGGTCCCGACGGCGGGGCGGTGGTGACATTGTTGGAGCCTCAGGCCGGCGTCGCGCCCGGCCAGGCGTGTGTATTCTATGAGGCGGGCGGCGGCAGCCGGGTGCTGGGCGGCGGCTGGATCGTGCGCCGCAACCCGGCCCGGATGGCTGCCTAGAGACGAGACGACGAGGGAGGAAAAGACCATGAAAACCGTGCAAATCACCCCTGAGCAGATGGAGGCGCAGATCGCCCGGTTCGGGGAGATCAAACCACAGAGCAGCAGCTATTCGGAAGAGGACGGCATTCCGAAGGAGGCCTATGAGACCCTGACCGTGAAGACGCTGTATCTCCTGATGTCGCCGGAAAAGCAGGGCGGCCCAATGGCCCATCAGCCGGCGGTGACTACGGCGGATAAGATGAGCGTCATCATTGCCGAATGTCCGCCGGGCGACCGGCCCGTGCTGCACGCCCATCATCGCACCAACGAGACATTTTTCTGCCTGGACGGCCGGTTTCGTATCCGCTGGGGCGACGAAGGCGAGAACGAGATTTTCCTGGACCCCTACGACATGATTGCGGTGCCGCCGGGCGTGGTGCGGGACTTTACCAATGTGTCCGACAAGACCGCGCGGCTGTTGGTGTGGATCACCGGCGAGGCCGAGGACGATTTCAACGATATCGAAATGCCGCCGGTGGAGGCCAAGGCCCTGCAGGAGAAGTTCGGCGACGACATCCTGGAGAAGTTCGAGAAAATCGGCGTCAGCTTCAACGCCGGCGTGGACGCGTAGAGAGAGGGTGGCGAGGGCGTTCAGTTCCCTTGACACCGGCAGGGCTTAAAAATATACACCTGTGTCCCGTTCGGGCGGCCCTGAGGTTTTGGGCCAACGGTCGTAAAATGGAGACCGTGAAATTGGGGCGGAGTAGCTCAGCTGGTTAGAGCAGCGGAATCATAATCCGCGTGTCGGGGGT
>JAYQGD010000199.1:0-5616 GCA_038140415.1 Rhodospirillaceae bacterium | reverse complement strand
AGCCGAACATGATGCCCTGGTCGCCCGCGCCTTCGTCCTTGTTGCCGGCGGCGTCCACGCCCTGGGCAATATCCGAGGATTGGGAGTGCACATACACGTCAACTTGCGCATTTTTCCAGTGGAAGCCGTCCTGCTCGTAGCCGATATCCTTGACCGCGTCGCGGGCCAGTTCTTCCAATTTTTCGTGGGTGATGTCGCTGGGACCGCGCACCTCGCCGGCCAGCACAATGTGGTTGGTCGTGGTCAGCGTTTCGACCGCAACGCGGCTAAGCGGGTCGCCGCCCAGATAGGCATCTACAACGGCATCCGAAATCCGGTCACTGACTTTGTCCGGATGACCTTCTGAAACTGATTCACTAGTGAAAAGAAAATTCTCTTTCGGCACGGTCAAATCTCCCCTGTTCCCGACGCTTTGATTGAATGGCCGCGTGGACACTTTCGGGCTATCGCCCCCACCGGCGTGACTGTTGGTTTTGTGACAATCTTTGCTTTGACGGTCAAGCCGAATCCGGTAAAGCGGGCAAGGATCATGCAAAAGAAAAGGCGGCCCCGAGGCGGGACCGCCTGATCATCATAACTTATTCCGGGGAACTAGCTCTTTTGAGCTTCTTCCATCTTGGCCAGGGATTTGACCAGTTCGAACACCCGTTTGCGGACCGGCGCACTGCCGACGCGGTAATAGGCCCGCACCAATTCCAAAGTTTCCCGGCGGGTCAGCGGATCAGCGTCCAGCTCGACATCAACCGCCTGACCGTCTTCGTCCACGGTGTCCCGGTTTTTCACCTCGGCGTTCATGTCGTCGTAGAAAAACGACACCGGCACTTCGAGCACCTGGGCCAGGTCATACATCCGGCTCGCCCCAATTCTATTGGCGCCCCGTTCGTACTTTTGAATTTGCTGGAAGGTTAAGCCGACGGCTTCGCCAAGCTTTTCCTGGCTTAACCCCAAAAGGGTGCGGCGCAACCGAACCCGGCCGCCCACATGGATGTCAATCGGATCAGGCACGCCGGGAACACGCCGGCGGGTAACCTTGCGGATGGGAATGGAAGGACGGGCAGGTAGCCGTCCGGCTCTTTTAGCATTCATCTTATTTTTATCCTCGTTTCAGCCGGCTGCTTTTTCAGCCGACCGTTCAACAATATTCTATTTATATTTGGCTTGATTTGACGCCGGTCAATTTCCGGTTGTCACCACCTTAACACGTCTTCACGTGGCTAAGTAGTATCATAAGGAATATTCCGCAAGCGGGGCATACGGGATATCCCAAATAACATTAAGGAGACGACCCAAAGCCACAAGGCACCATGGCGGGCAAAAATCGTGGCGCGATCAATCGCCGCTGGCAAAACCGAATTCAATGCCTCTTTGGTTTCCAGACCGGCACGGACAACGACCCGTCCATAGGCGTCCACGACGCCACTAATCCCGGTGTTCGCCACCCGCACCAGAGGCAGTCCCTCCTCCACGGCGCGCAGCCGCGTCGCCGCGAAATGCTGATACGGTCCGGAGGAAACCCCGAACCAGGCGTCATTGGTCAGGTTCAACAGCCAGCCGGGGCGGGGACCTTCGGATTGATCCGGTGTGACCTTGCCGGGGAAAATCGCCTCATAGCATATGAGCGGCACAACCGGCGGCGCGCCGGGCACCTCGACCGCCCTTGGGCCGGGGCCGGGGGTGAAATCCGTCCGCCCGCCGGTCAGGCTGGAGATATTTAAATATTGCCGGAACGGGACGTACTCGCCGAACGGCACCAGGTGATACTTGTCGTAGGTCGCCTTGATCTGAGCGTCCGGGCTGACCACGTGAAAACTGTTCCAGATTTGCCGGCGGCCGTTTTCCAGCTTCTGCCGGGGGGCGCCGGTCAGCAGTGCGCCGCCTTTCGGGGCAGCACCGGCGACAACCCGGATGGCCTCCGGGATCGACGCAAGAAAAAACGGCGTGGCAGTTTCCGGCCAGATCACGTGGGTCGGTCGGCCGCCATCGGCAGCTGGCCGCAGGCTTAAGTCCAACAGCGTGTTTACGTGCCGCCCTCTAAGCTGCGGGTTCCATTTGTCCCGCTGGGCGATGTTGGGCTGCACCAGCCGGAGGCTCACCCCATCCACGGTCTCGTGCCCGGCATCACTCAGCCGCCAGGCGCCGCCGGCCCAGACAAGCGCCAAGACAATCCACGGAAGACCCGACGCCCACAAAATCGGCTTGCCACGACCCGGCAACAGCGCCGGGCTCGCCGACGCCAAGATGGTGATCAGGCTTAGCCCCAAAACCCCGGTGACCGACGCCATCTGCAGCATACTGTCGGATACGGTCCACACCGTGCCGATCAGGTTCCAGGGAAACCCGGTCAGGGCCCAGCCGCGCACCGCCTCGAAGCCGACCCAGGCGACGGCCAGCACCAGCACGCGGGCTACACCCGCCGGGGCCAGGACGAACGCCGCCCAGGCCGTCAGCCCGGTATAGAGCGCCAAATAGGCGGACAGGCCGAAGATGGCGAAGGGGATCATCCAGGCAAAGGTCGCCGCCTGCACCAGAAAGGAAAACGTAATCCAATAGAGCCCGGCGACAAAGAAGCCGAGGCCGAACCACCAGCCGAGGGCAAACGCGGAAAAAGCCGCCGTCCGGGTAAAGGCAAACCGACGGGTGAGAAAACCGGACGCCTCCCGCGCGCCGCTCGCGTCGATCAGCCAGACCAGGCCCACCAACGCTGGCACCAGAAGGAACACCAGATGCAACGGCGGCAACGCGCCGACGGCCAAAACACCGAAACCGAAGGCCGCCAAACGCCGAGGCCAGCCGTCGAGCGCCGCCAAGCGCCGCCGCCAGATATTCAGTGCGGAATGCATTTATCTAACCGGGGCCGGCCGGACGCTAGCCGTCATCCTGATCGTCGTCGGCGTCGGGCAACGGGCGCACGCGAAGCCGCCGGATGCGGCGGGGATCGGCGTCCAGGACCTCGATCTCTAAGCCGGCAGGGTGGCGGACAAGCTCTCCCCGGATCGGCACGCGGCCCGCCAGAGAGACCACCAAGCCGCCCATTGTGTCGATTTCCGCCCGCTCTTCCTCGGACAAGAATTCGCCATAGGAGCCTTCGAAGCTTTCCACCTCGACCCGGGCGTCCGCGTCCCAGCTTCCGTCCTCCCGCTGCTTGAGGGCCGGGACTTCTTCCTGATCGTGTTCGTCCTCGATCTCGCCGACGATTTCCTCCACCAGGTCCTCAATGGTGAGAAGCCCGTCCACGCCGCCGAATTCGTCGACGACAAGCGCCATGTGGGTTCGCCGCACCCTCATTTCCAGAAGGAGCTCCAGCACATGCATGCTGGGCGCAACAAAGAGCACCGGGCGGATCAGGGACTTAAGGTCGAAATCCCCCTCCCCGGTTTCCGATAGAAGCAGGTCTTTGATGTGCACCATGCCCATAGAATCATCGAGGGTCTTTTGGTAGACCGGCACCCGTGAATGGGCCTCTTCCCGGATAACCTTCAGAAGCTCCTCCCGGTTGGCGGTAAGCTCGATACCGACAATATCCGCGCGGGGCACCATAACGTCGGCGACAGTCCGAGCCCGCAGGTTCAGGATATTGGCGAACAGCGTCCGCTCTTCCTCGTTGATCGGGGCTTCCGCGTCCGGATGCTCTTCGATCAGTTCTTCCAGGGCGCCACGCACGGTTTCTCCGTTACGGGGCCGCAGCATCCGGTTGAAATATCCGCGAAGCGAACTCTGAGATTTCTTATCTGTATCGGCCCCGTCATTCCGGGGCAAGCGACTGCTGGCGTCTTCGTTCATCAGCTTTCAATCATTTTCCAAGGATATAATTATCCCGTCAGAATTCCCGGTCAACGGTTTAGTCGTTAACTTATTCCTCGGCATGGTCTTAGTCATCCACCGGCGCATAGGGGTCGGCCACGCCCAAAGCGGCCAAAATCCTGATCTCAAGCGTCTCCATGACGGCGGCATCCTCGTCCGTTTCATGGTCGTGGCCGAGCAGATGTAGCGTGCCGTGAGCGATCAAATGACGGGTGTGATCGGCCAGGGACTTGCCATCCCGTTCGGCCTCGGCGGCGCAGGTCTCAAACCCCAGCACCACATCGCCCAGCATCTCCGGCTGTCCGGCCGGCAGCGGCATGTCCCCGCCGGTAGGGAATGACAGCACGTTGGTGGGTGCGTCCTTATCCCTGTACGTCTTGTTTAAATTTTGCATAAACGCGTCATCGGCAAAGACCAGACTTATCTCGGCATCCCGCGCCCCCAGGTCGGTTTCCCGGCAGACCGCGTCCAAAGCTTCCCGGCTGAGCACATCCAGATTTTCTACCGCCTGTTCCCAGGCCGGGGCCGCGAACTCCATATCAATGTCCAATGTGCCGGTGGTCATGGGCGCCGTGACGGCCTCACCGTTTAAACTCGGCATCGGTCCGGTTGTAGGCGGAAATGATGCGCGCCACCAAGGGATGGCGCACGACGTCTTCTTCACTGAACTCAACCACGTCCAGGCCCTTCACCCCCTCCAGGCGCCGGGTCGCATCCCGCAGGCCGGATTCGACGCCGGCGGGCAAATCGATCTGACTGAGATCGCCGGTCACCACCATGCGCGCATTGCCGCCCAACCGTGTCAGGAACATTTTCATCTGCACCGGCGTGGTGTTTTGCGCCTCATCCAGGATCACGAAGGCGTCGCCCAGGGTGCGGCCCCGCATGAAGGCCAAGGGCGCGATTTCGATCTGGCCGTTCTCCAAATTCTTGGCCACCTGATTGGCCGGCAGCATGTCATGCAAAGCGTCATAGAGCGGCCGTAGGTAAGGGTCGACTTTCTCCCGCATGTCGCCGGGCAGGAAGCCCAGCTGTTCGCCGGCTTCCACCGCGGGACGGGAGAGAATGATCCGGTCGATCTCGCCCTTCACCAGACTTTCCACCGCCTTCGCCACGGCGAGATATGTCTTTCCGGTGCCGGCCGGGCCGATGCCGAACACCAGATCATTTTGGTCGATAGCCTCTAAATAAACGGCCTGCTGGGCGGAGCGGGGAAGGATTTGGCGGCGGCGGGTCTGTACGGCATAGGCCTGCGGATCAATGCTGCTATTGCCGTCAGCGCCGGCGGACAACAGCCGGAGGGCGCCGTCCACTTCATCGGCGTCCACGTCAAAGCCATCCTTCAAGCGGGCATAGAGGCCGGTCAGAACGGCCTTGGCGGATTCGGCAAGTTCGGGCGAACCGGAGATGGTGACCGCGTTGCCGCGAGAATTTAGAATGACGTCGAGTTTTTGTTCGATGCGGGCGAGATGGGCATTGTGGGAGCCGAAGAGCTGGGGCAAGAGCTGATTGTCGTCAAACTCAAGTTGCAGGGTTTTCGTCGACACGCTTACGCTTCTCCTCTCATACGCTCAACTCCCGGGCCGGGTCGGCGCCCTCTGTTTGTGTGGCCAAGACGGCGGCCAGACTGTTGGTATGGGCTTCGGTCAGGGTCAGGGCCGTCAATTGTCCCAACAAGTGATCCGGGGCGGAAACATGCACCGCCTGCATATAGGGACTGCGGCCCGCAAGCTGTCCCGGCTTGCGGCCCCGGCGATCCAACAGCACGGACATTGTCTCACCAACCGATGACAAATTGAAGTCACGTTGTTGTTC
>JAYQGD010000198.1:0-5622 GCA_038140415.1 Rhodospirillaceae bacterium | reverse complement strand
CTGAAACCAAGACTGACGGCGCGTACAAGGCCGGATCGAACGAGTACATATTTGATTTTGAACAATTGCAGGGCGTGGACGCCGGCCCCGGCTATGCGGAAACATTCGGCCCCGTCGTCGAAGGGGAACTGACGCAAGTGGGCCTGATGACGCTTCCCGCCGGGAAAACATCGGTGCCTCATTTCCACCCCAATGAACAGTGGGTTTATATCCTGCAAGGCCAGCTTGAGGTCACCGTCGATGGACAACTCTCCACCGCCGGCCCCGGCAGTCTGATTTACTTTCCGGCGAATGTGACCCATTTGGTGACCGTTTCAGAGGAACAGGACTGCAAGTTCTTCACCTGTAAGGACCTGCGTGCCGGCATCGCGGGAACGCCTGCCGGTTAAAGCGCATCTGAATATAAAGGCTCATGGAATACACAACGCTCGGCAGAACCGGGTTGAAGGTTGGCGTCGCCGGCCTTGGCTGCGGCGGGTTTTCGAAGCTGGGACAGGCGAGAGGAAAATCCGAAGAGGACTCCATCGGCATCATCCACCGGGCGATGGAGTTGGGCGTTAATCTGATCGACACGGCCCCGGCCTATGGCACCGAGGGTATCGTGGGGCAGGCGATCAAGGGGATGGCCCGGGACGAGATTATTCTCTCCACCAAGCATTATGCAGAGTGGGAGGGAAGGACATACTCGACCAAGGAAATCCTGGAGGGGCTCGATAATTCTCTGAGGCAGCTCGGCACCGACTATATCGACATTTACCACATTCACGCCTTTAGCCTGAATTGCTATGAGCGGGTTCGGGATGAAATCTTACCCGCCCTTGAGAAAGAGCGGGCCAAGGGAAAGTTCCGTTTCTTCGCCGCCAGCGAATACTCTCAAATTCACCACCGGCACGAGGCACTGCAACGGGCCTTTGACGATGACTTTTTGGATGTGGTCATGGTGGCCTATTCCCTCCTCAACCAAAACGCCGAGAAGGTTGTTTTCCCGATGACGCAAAAACTGGGCGTCGGCACCCAGATCATGTTCGCCGTCCGGACATTGTTCAGCACGCCCGGGCGGCTGCAGACGGAAATCGATGCTTTGATTGAACAGGGAAGGCTCGATCCGTCCACGGTAGACCGAAGCGATCCTCTGGGCTTTCTTATGCATGAAGAAGGCGCCGCTAGTGTGATCGATGCCTGCTACCGCTATGTCCGCCACGAACCGGGCGCCGACGTCGTGCTGTTCGGCACCGGCGACCTCGACCACCTGGAAACTAATCTCAATTCGATCCTAAAACCGCCGCTTCCGGCCGCCGATGTCCAGCGTCTCAAACAAGTGTTCGGGCATTTGGAAGGCGTCGGACTGGACGGATGGCATAAGACACCCGATACGCCCGCCGATCCTATGCAGCCCTAAGCCTGGTTTATGGAAACACGTTGGCCGCCGGCGATAGACTCGCGGATGGCGTCCACGACCTCGATAACGTGAATCATGTCTTCCATGGGGATGATGAAGTCCGCCTTGCCTTCAATCGCGTCGGCAAAGCTCGCAAAGTTTGCCGCCACGGAGTCGATAATCGGAAACGCCTCATAGGTGCGCTCCCCATCCTTGAGGACATGCAGATCAACAAGCGAGCATTCCCGATAGTCTTCAAACGTCTCCGGACCACGGGATTCCGCCCATCCATTGGTGCCGAAAATCTGCAGCCGGGAATAGAGGGGAGAGGCGATCGAGTTGGACAAATGCCCCAACGGGCCGCCGGCGAACTTTACAGTGATGCTGACGGTGTCGATCAAGTCGGGATCAATCGCCGTTGACGACGGCGAGGCAATCACCCAATCGATCGGTCCCATCAATTGGATCATCGTATCAATTCTGTGAATGCCGAACTGCGATATCGGGCCGGCCGGGGCCTCGTCCTGCTCGAGACGCCATCGGCGGGCATAGTTCGTATTTTCGTCGGCCATCAAATCCTGATAGGGGCGAAGGAGCGAGTCATGGATCAACGTTGTATCCAAATGGGAGATCGTGCCCAGCGCACCATCCTTGATGATTTCCGACAGGCGTTGAATGGAAGGATAGTTCCGCTGATCATGGCCAAGGGCCAGCGGAATGCCCGCTTTCTTGGCAGCGTCGACGGCGGCGCGCGCATCAGCCGCGTTCAGAGCAAACGGCTTCTCCGTGTACACCGGCTTTCCGGCTGCCGCCGCCGCGATGATCTGCTCTGTGTGTTGGGAGTGCGGGGTGGCGAGCGCGATGGCATCTATTTTCGGATCGTCCAGCGCCTGATCCAGGGAGGTCCGAAGCTCCAGACCGAGGCTTTTAGCGACGTCCACTGCGGCCGGGGAAGGGTCCACGGCTACGTTGAGCTGAAATCTGTTCGAGGCTCTGGCCGACCTGACGTGACGTTGCCCCCAGACGCCGAGACCGACAACCGCTAGATTGATCAACCTGCTCTCCCTGTATGTTTGTTGTTAGAAGCCTTTAGAAATCCGCTCTGCCAAACACCAGCCCGGCAAACAAATCCCTAACTGGTCAGGCAAAGCCCGTGATCCGGTGCGAAAGAAAGGTAGACCGACTGGCCCGGCTCCAGGCTTTCATAATGGTTGATCTGAATGCCGATCTCATTGGACCCTACCTTAATGCGGCCCTCCATGAAGTTGCCCAGATAAATCGTATCGATCACTTGGCCTTCAACAACATTGTGACCGTTCAGGTCCTCAGGTTTTGAGATATGCAACGTGACATCCTCGGGCCGAAGGCTCAAAAACAGTTTGTCGCCGGGCGAAGCACCCTCGCCGCCAACGGCCTTCACCACCAATTTTGACTCGGCGCCGAAAATTTCCATCTCACAAAGATCACCGGACCGACCGAGAAGCGAGCCTTCCAGCAGGCTGGTCACGCCAATGAAATTCGCGACGAACGAATTGGCGGGGTTTGAATAAATAGTCGCCGGATCGCCGATCTGTTGAATGACGGCTTTATCCATGACCACGATACGGTCACTCATCACCAAGGCTTCGGACTGATCGTGAGTCACATAAACAGAGGTAATGCCGACCTCTTTCTGCAGGCGCACGATCTCGTCGCGCATTTGCTCCCGAAGTTTGGCATCGAGGTTGGAAAGAGGTTCGTCGAATAGGATCACCTTGGGTTCGTAAACAATGGCTCGCGCCAAGGCGACACGTTGCCGCTGTCCACCCGACAGCTTTGTGGCATAGCGTTCCGCCAGATGCGCCAAATCAACAAGCTCGAGCGCCCGCATGGTCCGGCTCTTCAACTCCGCGCCGGAGACTTTGCGTATTTTCAAGCCATAGGCGACGTTGTCGAAGACCGTCATATGGGGCCAGACCGCATAGCTTTGAAACACCATCCCCAGGTCCCGGTCCTCAGGATAGAGATAGATGTTTTTCTCCGCGGACACGACCGGCGTGCCGGCAACGCGGATTTCACCCTGATCCGGCCGCTCCAGGCCGATAATGCACCGCAGTGTCGTGGTTTTGCCGCAGCCGGAAGGTCCCAATAGGGTGACAAACTCTCCTTCCTTGATCGAGATATTGAAATCATCGACCGCTGTCTCGGGGCCGAAACGCTTAACGAGGTGGTCGATGTCGACCATTGAAAATTCGGTGTTCTGGGTCATGGCTTCACAGCTAGAATCTGGCTTGTGTCAAACTTCAGGTAGATGGATTCCCCTTCCTTAAGCATCATTCTGGGGTGGGAAATGACCTTCCACTCAAATCCTCTCCAGTCCACCCGGCAATCAACATAGTTACCGAGGAACGTCGCCGAGGTGATGGTGCCTTCAAGCACGTCCTCACCATTTTTCTCGCGCAGGGGATGGATATTCTCCGGACGAACCGACAGGACCACCTCATCGCCGGCAGAAAAATTGTCCGCAAAACGGCAGCCGATCTTTATGGGATCACCGGGCACATCAACTTCGATCTGTCCCGATCCGTCCGACCCTGTTTCCGCCACCTTGCCTTCGAGGAGATTGGCGACGCCGATGAAGTTGGAAACATAGCGGTTCACGGGGGTGCTGTAGATTTCGAGCGGGCCGCCCATCTGTTCGATCTTGCCCTTGCTCATCACGATAATATCGTCGCTCATCACCAGCGCTTCCGCCTGATCGTGGGTGACGTAGATGGAGGTAATACCCACATCGTTCTGGATGCGTTTCAGTTCCACCCTCATCTGTTCCCGCAATTTGAGGTCGAGATTAGAGAGCGGCTCATCGAAAAGCAGCAACTTGGGTTGGCCGACGATCGCACGGGCCAACGATGCCCGTTGCTGTTGTCCGCCCGACAATTGGGTCGCCATTTTATCCGCCATGTCGGTGAGCCCGACCAGCGCCAGTACATCGGCGACCCGGTCATTGATCTCGTCCTGGGGAAGCTTCTGAATTTCCAGCGGATAGGCGACGTTTTGCGCCACCGACATATGCGGCCAAATGGCGTAGCTCTGGAAAACCATGCCGATGTCCCGCTTTTCCGGCGCTAGAAACAACCCTTCGTTCGGCGAGGTATAGATCGTGTCGCCCACCCGGATCGTGCCGCTGTCGATGGAGTGGAGACCGGCAATGCTCATCAGTGTGGTGGTCTTACCGCAACCGGATGGACCCAGAAGGGTCAGGAAATGGCCCTTCGGTATGGAGAAAGAGACATCGTCCACCGCCCGGTCATCGCCAAACCATTTAACCAGGTTGGAGACCTGGAGGTAGTTCTCATCGGAGCTCGTATTTTGATGATCCATGAGACGCGCCCTATGCGGTTAACGCCTCTTTTCCGGCGACTTTGCGGAAAAGATAGACGCAGGCCAGTAGAACCACGGTCTGGGCCATGGAAAGGGCCGCGGTCAGTGGTTCGTTCTCAAAATTGGACAGGTAGTACACGCCGACGGATAAGGTTTCCGTGCCCGTGGTGTACAAAATGATGGAGATCGACAGCTCCCGCATAAAGATGATGAACATCAGGACCCAGCCGGCGAAAATGCCGGGCTTGAGAAGCGGGATCGTGATCCGGCGCAAGGTGGTAAACCACGTCGCACCGGCCATCCGTGAGCTTTGATCGAGCTCTTCGGAGATCGCCAGCATAATGGAGGAGACGTTTCGCTGCCCGTAGGGGAAGAACCTGGTGACATAACCTAATAGAAGGATCCAGAGCGTGGCGTAGATGGGAGTCTGGATGTAGGTCACCAAGACACCCATGGCCAGAACGATGCCCGGGAACCCGATCGGCACCACGGACAAAAAGTCCAACAGCCTTGCCCCGAAATTCTTGGTCCGGTGGATCATATAGCTGATCACAATGGCCAGGACCATGGCGAGAGACGCCCCAATGAAGGCGAGGATGAAACTGTTAAAGATGCCGTTGGTGGCGGCCTTGATGCTGTTGGGCTGCCAGAAGAAGAGCGTCTTTTCGTAGTTGATAAAGCTCATCTGCGAGAATTCGATCTTTGCGGTCCATACGGGATGCAGGCTGACGATAATCAGGCACAGGATCGGCAAAACAACAGCGATCATGATGTAGGAAATGTTGAACCCGAAGGCCACCCATTTCCATCCGCCCAGATCCAGGACATTCGGCCGGAAGCCCTTGCCGGTCACCGTGGTGAAGGACCGCGGCGCAATATAGCGT
>JAYQGD010000197.1:0-5625 GCA_038140415.1 Rhodospirillaceae bacterium | reverse complement strand
CAGTTCCACCGGTCCGCCGCTCTTGGGTTTGTGCAAGCGCAGCCTGGCTTTAAGCGAATCAAGGGACAACAGTGAGAAGCGTTTGGCCAAGGCTGCCCGCTCCAGCTCATTTGCTTCGATCTCCAGTTCCGTGGTGTCGTCCGGCAAAGCCTCGACATCAATGGGCCGGGAAAATTCGGGCGCGGTCATCGTGTCTAATCCCTGCCCTATCCGGCATTCGTAGCGGCAAATTCCACTTTGCCGGACTGAATCGCCGAGAAAGTCCAGCCGGTCGAGGCCGCTATGTTGGCGCGGACATACGTTTCCATGCGGCTGACCTGGGCATCCTCGGGCGAGACATCAGCGTACAGATTACGTATCAACGCATCGGCTAGGTCTCCCGCTTCTCCGGCAAGGCCGTCGTCATAGGCCTTGATCCGTCCATAGACGGAGATCGCCAGGGATTTGATCTTCTTGCCCACGCTGAGATCGCCGACGCCCATTTCCCGCAAATTGCGGTCCATGTCGGTAAAGAAATGATCGAAAAGGGCCTGGGACAGATCGGTCCCCCCCTCGCCGATTTCCTTGAGCCTGCGCATGACAAAATAGGCGTGGAGCGTGATCATCTCGAACCGGCCATTGGGCGTGTCCGGCACACCGTATTCCTGGTAAAAGAGTTTCTGCCTGGCTTGGGCGACGATGCAGGCATATAAATCGGCCACATCGGGCGACCGTCGTTTCAATCCTATTAATTCCAGAAGTCCCATGAATTTTCCAACGGCCGCCACGGATATTCCTGATGGCGAAACACGCATGAATTATGATACTAAGTCGGCGAGAGATATAACCGCCAATGCGGTTCAGACAAGTCTTAATCAGTTGAGCAGAGCACAGCGTAGATGAAACTTCGCAATTATATCGTTTTGGGCGCCTTGATTGTTATGCTGGCAGCCTGCACGCCTCGCGTTGACGTTCGAGGCAACCTGCCCGATTCCGATTTGCTTGCCGATATCGAAGTAGGACATATCAATAAGCGGCAGGTTGCTGATCTGATCGGTTCTCCGTCCAGCATCTCTCCTTTTTCCAGTGACACTTGGTATTACGTCAGCGAACGCACGGAAACGGTAGCCTTTTTCGAGCCCGAAGTTCTTGAGCGCAAGGTGCTGATTATCCGGTTTGATAAGCAGGGTGTAGCCCGCGAAGTAAAGACTCTGGGACTCGAAGATGCCCGCAAGATCGCATTGGTCGAACGCACGACGCCAACCGCCGGCACGGAATTGACCGTGTTGAAGCAATTGTTCGGCAACCTTGGCCGTTTCAATTCAGAGGAAGGCGCGACCCAATAGGCGCCGCAAATTTCTTTTTGCGGCTAGTCCGGCCAACCCGTACATGAACAACCTTTCCAAATTCTCCATTAGCGGTCTTCTCAAAAACGAAGAGCAGATCAGGATTGTCGATGTCGGCGCCATGAGTGTCGGCGCCAAGGACGATTCATATGAGACGCTGTATGACAGCGGCAAAATTCAAGTCATCGGATTTGAGCCCGATGAAGAGGAGTGCCGGAAGCTGAATGAGACGTCCAAAGGCGTGCACGAATACTATCCATATTTCATTGGGAACGGTCAGTCCGCCACCTACTACAAAACCAATCGCACCATGACCGGTTCGTTGTACGAGCCGAACACCGAGTTGCTCAGCCTCTTTCAGAACCTCAATGAATTGACCATACTGGAAGAGACAATTCCCGTAGAGACGTTCAGGCTCGATGATCTGGAATTCCTTGATAACATCGATTTCATAAAAATCGATATTCAAGGTGGGGAATTGATGGTTTTCGAGAATGCGAAAAAGGTGCTGTCAGATGTTTTTCTGGTTCAGACCGAAGTTGAATTCGTCGAGATGTACAAAGACCAGCCAATGTTTGCGGATGTGGACCGTTTTTTGCGCTCGCAAGGTTTCCAGTTTCACACATTTACCAATCGCGGAAGCCGGTGTTACAAGCCGCTGATCGTAGAGGATAATGTTAATCGGGGCTTGCATCAGATTCTTTGGTCGGATGCGGTCTACGTGAAAAACGAAGAGCATCTCCGCGCAGCGCCTCCCGAAAAACTTCTGAAAACGGCTATTTTGCTTCACGATTTGTATGCGTCGCTGGATTTCTGCCAGCATCTACTAAGTCTATATGACGAGAAATGTGGCACCGGTATCGCACCCGCCTATCTGGCACATCTGACCGGCAAACCCGATGACCTTAATAAGCTGATGGCACAGTAAGCGGTTGTTTCAATAAAAAACCCCGGCTCTGAAAAGCCGGGGTTTTTAGTTAGTCGAAAGATCGAACTTACGCGGCGACGATCGCCAGCAGCAGGATCGCCACGATGTTCATGATCTTGATCATCGGGTTGACCGCCGGACCGGCCGTATCCTTGTAAGGATCGCCGACCGTATCGCCGGTCACCGCGGCGTGGTGGGCTTCGGAGCCCTTGCCGCCGTGGTTGCCGTCCTCGATGTACTTCTTGGCGTTGTCCCAGGCGCCGCCACCGGAGGTCATCGACAGAGCGACGAACAGGCCGGTCACAATGACGCCCATCAGAGACGCGCCCAACGCGGCAAAGGCGGCCGCCTGGCCGGCAATGGCGTTGATTACGAAGTAGATGACGAACGGCGCCACAATCGGCAGCAGAGACGGGACAATCATTTCCTTGATCGCCGCCTTGGTCAGCAGGTCAACGCACTTGCCGTATTCCGGCTTGGCGGTGCCTTCCATGATGCCCGGGATTTCCCGGAACTGGCGGCGGACTTCCTCGACCACCGAACCGCCGGCCCGGCCGACCGCCATCATACCCATGGCGCCGAACAGGAACGGAATGAGGCCGCCGATGAACAGGCCGACCACCACATACGGATCAGACAGCGAGAAGCTCACCTTCACATCCGGGAACAGCAGGCTGAGGTCCTGGGTGTAGGCTGCGAACAGCACCAGGGCCGCCAGACCGGCTGAGCCGATGGCATAGCCCTTGGTCACGGCCTTGGTCGTGTTGCCGACCGCATCCAGCGCGTCCGTGGTCGTGCGGACTTCTTCCGGCAGATCGGCCATCTCGGCGATGCCGCCGGCGTTGTCGGTCACCGGACCAAACGCGTCCAAAGCGACAACCATACCTGCGAGGGCCAGCATGGCGGTCGCTGCAATAGCCAGACCGTAGAGGCCCGCGACATTGTAGGAGACGATGATACCGGCGCAGATCACGATCACCGGCAAGGCGGTCGCTTCCATGGAAACGGCGATGCCCTGGATGATGTTCGTGGCGTGACCAGTCTCGGACGCTTTGGCGACGCTTTTCACCGGACGGTATTCGGTGCCCGTGTAGTATTCCGTGATCCAGACGATCAGCGCCGTGACCACGAGGCCGACAAAGGCGCAGATCACCAGATCCCAACCGGTGATATCCAGGCCGGTGGAGGACTTAAAGCTGGCGTCCAGCCCGGTGTACCAATTGATCGCTCCAATGATGAGGATCGCCGAGATGATCGCGCTGGCGAAGAAGCCTTTATAGAGCGCGCCCATGATGGACTGGCTGGCGCCCAGCTTCACGAAGAAGGTGGCGACCACCGAACCGATGATGCACACCGCACCGATCAGCAACGGCAGGTTCATCATCGCTGCCTGCGCCTCTCCGGTGAAGAAGGCGGCGCCCAGCAACATGGTGGCCACCACGGTCACGGCATAGGTTTCGAACAAGTCGGCGGCCATACCGGCGCAGTCACCCACGTTGTCGCCCACGTTGTCGGCAATCACGCCGGCGTTGCGGGGATCGTCTTCCGGGATACCGGCTTCGATCTTACCCACCAAGTCGGAACCGACGTCGGCGCCCTTGGTGAAGATACCGCCGCCCAGCCGGGCGAAGATGGAAATCAGCGAAGCACCGAAGCCCAAGGCCACCAGAGCCTCAAGCGCATGGCGCATGCCGGCCTTCGTGGAGATGTCGAGAATGTCCTGCAGAACGAGCCAGTAGATGACCACTCCCAACAGAGCGAGGCCGGCTACCAGCATGCCGGTGATCGCACCGGACTTGAAGGCGACGCTCAGACCTTCGGCCAGTCCCTGAGAGCGGGCGGCCTCGGCCGTGCGCACGTTGGCGCGCACCGAGACGTTCATGCCGATATAACCGGCCGCACCCGACAGGATGGCGCCGATGAAGAAACCGGCGGCCACGGTCCAGCCCAGAAGCACGCCGAGGATGACGCCGATAACGACGCCGGCAACGGCAATCGCGGTGTATTGACGGTTGAGATAAGCTTTCGCCCCTTCCTGAACGGCGGCGGCGATTTCCTGCATTCGGTCGGTTCCGGCGGGAGCCGCCAGGACAGACTTGATCGCGTAGATGCCGTAGAGAAGCGCCACAACGCCGCACCCAACGATCAGCATAGAAACGTTAGACATTCCAATGAATCCTTTTCATTTCAAGACAAACGGATATGGGAAGAATGGCTAGCCTGGAATTTGTTATAGGCCAGCCTGAAAATCGCCGGGAAAATGCCAGAACAGTCCCGGTAACGCAACCTTTGGCCGGAACGCCTTGGAATTAAGGGATTACCGCTATCTGGGCAGGCGCCGTTCAAGTTTGTTTTGGATCAACACGGCCTCGATGATTCCCTTACCGATGGTCCGGGCACCGATGACTTTCAGCCGTCTTTTCAGGGCTTCCGTATCCAAGGTCGGGTTCTTGCGATACAGTCTGGGGACGAAAGAATGCATATCGCGGATATAAGCGTCCTTCAACTGCGTCAATGATTTATGAAGGACCGCTTTCTTTTCCTCGGTCGTCTCGATCTGCAAACTGAGTTGCAAGGTGAGCGCCGCCCGGTCTCCTAAGATAACTGTCAGGGCAATCGGCTCCATATCGACGAATCGCGGGAGCGATGGTTCCTTCGGTTTCAGAAGCGCAGCTTGCTTCTTTTGCTCTTCGGTTTGTTCCGCTTCCGCTGGTGCAAACGGACCGATCTCAAGCTGTTGCATGAGGGTAATTGCGCCGCCGGCAAGCATAATAATTGCCGCAAAGATGATAACGAGTGTGCGTGGCATGTTCGCAGCCTAATAAAGATCAAAAAAGATTTCCAGCGTTCCGAAAATCAAAGATGACGAAATCCCGGATTTTTGAAATGCACAGATTTACCATTGCCGTCCAGAAATTTCGGCGCGCCGCTTCCGGTTATTTCGCCGATCTTGGTGACCGGGGTCGCCGTACTTTTTCCGGCCCTCATGATGTCTTGTTCTTTGTCGTTTGGTGCGGTGAACAGCAGCTCGTAGTCGTCTCCGCCGGTCACAATCGTTTCCAGCGTCTCCGGATTTTGTTCAGAGATGTGAGACGCTGTGGACGATAGCGGAACTTGGTCCAGCCTCACCTCTGCCCCCAGGCCGGATTGTTTGCAGATATGACCCAGATCCGCCGCCAAACCGTCCGAAATATCCATGGCGGCCGTGGCAAGGCCGGGCAACATCGCGCCGAGCAAGACCCGTGGCGACGGGGTCAGTAATCGGCTTTTCAGGAAATCTCGCTCTTGCTGGTTCACGTCAAGCTTAGCGTTGGCGGCCAGCAACGCGAGCGCCGCGTCGCCGATCGTGCCCGAGACCCAAATGGTATCACC
>JAYQGD010000196.1:0-5676 GCA_038140415.1 Rhodospirillaceae bacterium | reverse complement strand
GCGACGACCGGCGAATTCGAAGGCGGCTTCCAGGATTTCCGCTCGTCGATTATCACCGCCATTGAGATGGCGGAGGCCGCCCACAAGCGGGACGGCAGGATTGCCGGCGTGGCCACGGGATTGCGAGACATCGATTCACAACTGGGCGGCCTGCATCCATCTGATTTGGTCATACTCGCCGGACGTCCGTCTATGGGCAAGACTGCCCTGGCCACCAACATCGCCTTTAATGCGGCGTACGATTACAAGGTGGAGATCGACGAAGATGGCGCCAAGACGGTCCAGGACGGCGCCGTGGTCGGATTCTTCTCCCTGGAAATGTCGTCGGAGCAGCTCGCCGCCCGTATTCTGTCGGAACAGACGGAAATCGCCTCCGATAAGATGCGCCGGGGCACCTTGTCGAACGAGGAGTTCGACAAATTGGTCGTCGCCAGCCAGCAGTTGCACAAGCTGCCCATCTTTATTGACGATACACCGGCCATGTCGGTCAGTATGCTCCGAACGCGCGCCCGGCGTCTGAAGCGGGAACATGGCCTCGGTCTGATTATCGTCGATTATTTGCAACTCATGGAAAGTTCCAACCGGACCGACAACCGGGTGCAGGAAATCGCGGAGATCACCCGGGGTCTCAAGACACTAGCCAAGGAACTAAATGTGCCCGTGGTGGCGCTGTCCCAGCTCTCCCGCGCGGTGGAGCAGCGGGAAGACAAGCGGCCGCAGCTTTCCGATCTGCGTGAATCGGGCACCATCGAACAGGACGCCGACGTTGTAACCTTCATCTTCCGTGAGTCCTATTATCTGGAACGGGGAGAGCCTGCCCAACGCCCCGATGAATCACCGGACAAATTTGCCGAACGGTTTGACCGTTGGGAAACCCGGTTAAATGAAGTCCGTCATCAATCAGAGTTTATTGTCGCCAAACAGCGGCATGGCCCGACGGGTACGGTGAAGCTCTACTTCGACGGCATGTTCACCCGTTTTGGTGATTTGGACACGCAGCACACGGAAGGCTATTAGCGTGCCATGGAGTCGTCGGCGGCCACACGCGGTGATGTTCACGGCGCACGTCTGACCATTGATCTGGACGCCATCGTCCGGAATTACCGCACCCTCCAGGAACAAGCCCCCCACAGTGAAACCGGCGCGGTTGTTAAGGCCAACGCCTATGGATTGGGCCTTGATCAAGTGGCCCCTGCCCTCGCCCGCGCGGGCTGTAAGACTTTTTTCGTCGCAACGGTCGATGAGGCGATTGCTCTCAGGGATATCCTGCCGGGAGCCGACATTCACGTGTTTGACGGGCTGTTGCCGGGCTGGTCCGAGCCCCTCGCGGAAATCGGCGCGATCCCGGTCATCAACAGTCTCTATCAAATCAACCTGTGGCTGGAGCATCAGGAAACGATTGGCCGGAAACTGCCGGCGGATATCCATATCGACACAGGGATGGCCCGGCTGGGTCTCAACGAGGAAGAGCTGCAGGCCTTCCGGAACTCGCCGGACATCGGGCCGAAGATCGAGATCAACACCATCCTCAGCCACCTCGCGTGCAGCGAAAATGCGGCACATCCTCTGAACAATCAGCAACTGGCCGCATTTATGGACGCCCTCACCCATTTCGATGGCAAGAAAGCCAGTTTGGCGGCTTCCGCCGGGGTGTTTTTGGGATCGGACTATCACTTTGATCTGACCCGGCCGGGGATCGCTCTTTACGGCGGAAATCCGACGCCGGGCTCTCCCAACCCGATGACGCAAGTCGTTCGTTTACAAGGGAAAATCCTCCAGGTGCGTTCCGTTGACACCCCACAGACCGTTGGCTATGGTGCGACCCATCAGGCGTCCGGGCCGGCGCGAATTGCCACGGTCGCCCTGGGATATGCGGACGGTTATTTTCGCTCCCTCGGCAATACCGGAAAAGCTTGGATCGAGTCACATGAGGTACCGGTGGTGGGACGTGTTTCGATGGATTTGACGACCCTGGACGTCTCCTCTGTTCCCGACCATTTGACGGCGCCCGGCGCCCTTGTCGATTTTATCGGCCCCCAACAATCCACGGACGATGTCGCCCACGACGCCGACACGATCAGCTACGAAATTCTTACCGGTCTGGGCAGGCGATTTTTCCGGACCTACGTGGGCGGTTAACACAGTGGTATTTCTCCAACATATCGGCGCGGTAACCTTCGGCTTCCTGGCGACCATCGGACGGATCACGATCTTTACCGGCACTGCGCTGTCCCATGCTATCCGCCCACCCTTCTATCCGCGCATCATCGGCCGCCAGATGATCGAGATCGGCTACTACTCCCTGCCGGTTGTCGGCCTGACCGCCGTCTTCGCCGGCATGGTGCTGGCCCTGCAAAGCTTCACCGGTTTCTCCCGGTTCAATGCGGAGGGCGCTGTCGCCAACGTGGTGGTCTTGTCGATTACCCGGGAATTGGGCCCGGTCTTGGCGGGGCTGATGGTTTCAGGCCGGATCGGAGCTTCCATGGCCGCCGAGATCGGCACCATGCGGGTGACCGAACAGGTCGACGCCCTGACGACGCTGTCCACCAACCCGTTCAAATACCTGGTTGTCCCACGGCTGATTGCCGGTCTGACCATGTTGCCGCTTCTGGTGTTTGTCGCCGACATCATCGGTGTGCTGGGCGGGTACCTGGTTGCCGTCTACAAGCTGGGCTTCAACGCCGCCAACTACCTGCAGGCCACCTACGATTTCATGGAGACATTGGACGTGGTCTCTGGCCTGGTAAAGGCCAGTATCTTCGGCTTCATCATCACGCTGATGGGCTGCTACCACGGCTATTACTCCAAGGGCGGCGCCCAGGGCGTCGGCCAGGCGACTACCAATGCCGTGGTGTCTTCGTCCATCCTCATCCTCTGCTTCGACTACATCCTGACGGGTATCTTCTTCGCGGCTGGTGGCTGAGATGGTCGCGAAAATCAGCATGCAGGGCGTCAGCAAGCGTTTCGGCGAAAAAGTCGTTCTCGACAATTTTAACCTGGATATCGAAGAAGGCGAGTCGGTCGTCGTCATCGGCGGCTCCGGCGTGGGCAAGTCGGTGATGCTGAAATGCATTCTCGGCCTGCTGACCCCCGAAGAGGGCTCGATCAAGATCAGCGGCGAGGAAATCGTCGGTATCAGCACCAGCGAGCGGGACCGGATCAATGACAAAATGGGCATGCTGTTCCAATATGCGGCCCTGTTCGACAGCCAGACCATTTGGGAGAACGTGACCTTCGGCCTCATGTCCACGGGCGCGGTCACCCGCCGGGATGCCCGCGATGTAGCAATTACCAAGATGGCGCTGGTGGGTCTTGGATCCGAAATCGCCGACCGCTATCCGGCGGAACTGTCGAGCGGCATGCGCAAACGGGTCGGTCTGGCCCGCGCCATCGCCAGCCAGCCGGAAATCATCTTTTTCGATGAGCCGACGACAGGCCTGGACCCGATCATGGGCGATATCATCAATGACCTTATCGTTCACTGCGTTCAGGAGACGGGCGCCACCACCCTGACCATTACCCATGACATGCAAAGCGCCCGCAAGATTGCCGACCGGATCGCCATGATCTTCCAAGGCCGGATCATCTGGATCGGTCCGACGGACGAGATCGAAACCAGCGGCAATGAATATGTCAGCCAGTTCATCGAAGGGCGCACGGACGGCCCCATCCAAATGGCGGTCCGTAGCTGATGGCGCGGGCCAAATCAGTCTTCGTGTGCCAGGACTGCGGCGCCAGTCATTCCAAATGGGCAGGTCAGTGCGACGGTTGCGGCGCTTGGAACACCCTGGTGGAGGAACAATCCGCCGCGAGCGCGCCAAAAGGCCTGTCCGGCGGCAAGGGCAAGAGAATCCAGTTCGTCGGCCTGACCGGCGAAGAAAAACGCCCGCCCCGCTTCCAAACCGGGATCGCCGAATTCGACCGGGTTTGCGGCGGCGGCTTGGTGCCGGGCTCGGCCATGCTGGTGGGCGGCGATCCGGGTATTGGTAAATCCACGCTATTGCTGCAGGCCACCGCTTCCCTCGCCAAGTCGGGAGATAATGTGCGGGCGGTCTACATTTCCGGTGAGGAAGCCGTCGACCAGGTCCGAATGCGGGCCGAACGTCTGGGCCTAGCCGACGCACCGGTGGAGCTGGCCTCGGCCACAAGTGTCCGCGATATCGTCGCCACCCTGGACGAATCCCAGCCGCCCCATGTGGTGGTCGCCGATTCCATTCAGACCCTCTACGTGGATAATCTGGATTCTGCGCCCGGCACGGTGGCTCAGGTGCGCACGTCGGCCCAAGAACTGATCCGCCTGGCCAAGCGGCGGGGCTTTGCTTTGTTCCTGGTCGGCCACGTGACCAAGGAAGGGGCCATTGCCGGGCCCAAAATTCTCGAACATATGGTCGACACGGTTCTTTATTTTGAAGGAGAACGCGGTCATCAGTTTCGTATTTTGCGCGCCGTAAAGAACCGCTTCGGACCGGCCGACGAGATCGGCGTGTTCGAAATGATGGACACCGGCCTGGCGGAGGTCGCCAATCCGTCCGCCCTGTTCCTGGGCGACCGCGACGGGGAAGTCAGCGGCGCCAGTGTGTTCGCCGGGATTGAAGGCAGCCGGCCCATGCTGGTTGAGATTCAGGCGCTCACCGCGCCGACGAGCTTCGGCACGCCGCGCCGGGCTGTGGTCGGCTGGGACAGCGGCCGGCTCAACATGATCCTGGCTGTGCTTGAGGCGCGTTCGGATTTGTCGGTCGGCGCGAACGACGTCTATCTCAATGTGGCCGGTGGTCTCAGGATCAGTGAGCCGGCGGCCGACTTAGCGGTTGCGGCAGCGTTGATTTCATCTATATCAGGCACGCCGGTGCCGCAGGATACCATCGTCTTCGGCGAGGTCGGTCTCTCCGGCGAAGTGCGTCCGGTCAGTCAAAGCGATGCCCGCTTGAAGGAGGCTTCCAAATTGGGGTTCTCTCAAGCGATCATGCCGAAAACCAAACGCAAAGGCGGCCGTTCGGCGCCGAAGGCCGACGGCATTACGGTGCGCGAAATTGAACATTTGAACGAATTGGTGGGGCTGTTACGCCCGGTAAAAGCCGCCCCGCCGTCCGTCGTGGCGGGTGGCTAAGCCGGACCGGCGGCGGCAACCGAAAGCAAACGAAACGTGGAAAATCTGCCCCTCAATATTATCGATATCGGCGTTCTCGTCGTCTTACTGTTCGGCGGATTAATGGGCCTTGCGCTCGGGTTTGTGCGGGGTGGACTGTTTGTCTTTTCCTGGCTAGGCGCCGGTATTATTACGCTGATCGGGTTACCTACGGCGCAGCCTTATGCCCGGCAATATATTAAAGAGCAGTTTTTCGCCGACCTTGCCGCCGGTGTGGCGATCTTTCTTGTCACCTTGGTGGTGTTGTTCCTGGCGAGCTCGGTGATCGGCGGATGGGTCCGAAAAAGCCGCTTAAACGCGTTGGACCGGTCGCTGGGTATGTTGGCGGGTTTGATCACCTCCGTCCTAATCATCATCGGCTCTTACCTGGTGGTCGAGAATATTTGGGAGAACGAAAAGGACCAGCCGGCGATGATCAAGGAGGCCAAGTCCAAGCCGATGATTCGCCTCGGCGCCAAATTTCTGAACGATGTACTGCCCGCCGATTTCAAGGTCATGACCAAGAAAGCGGCCGATGACGTGACCAACAA
>JAYQGD010000195.1:0-5693 GCA_038140415.1 Rhodospirillaceae bacterium | reverse complement strand
TCGTCGTCGTCTGGCTGTTCGGCGGCGCGTGGCGCAACATCAACCAGTTGGGCGCCCTGGCGCGCCGCATCACCCGGGACGGCGAGACCAAGGTCTCGTTCCGGCGGCTCAGCCGCATTCCGGAAATGGATGATGTCGCCTCCGAATTCGACCGGATGGTGGACCGGCTCCGAAAATCCGCCGACATCATCCGCCAGGCGGCGGAGGAAAACGCCCATGCGCTGAAAGCGCCGGTGGCCGTCATCTCCCAGGCCATCGAGCCGATCCGCCGCGCCACGTCGGGCAAGGACGAAACCGCGGCCCGCGCCGTCGACATCATCGAGAAATCGGTGGAGAAGCTGGACACGCTGGTCACACTGTCGCGCCGGCTGGACGAAACCACGGCGGCGATGATCAACCCCGACCGGGAGCCGGTCGACCTGTCGGCCCTGCTGAACGGGATGCGCGCCGGCTACGAAAAATTATGGGAAGAGCGGCGCCTCACATTCCCCGGTGCGATCGCGCCCGGCGTTACCCTGCTGGCGTCCGACGAGTTGCTGGAGATCGCCTTCGAAAACATCCTCGACAATGCGGTCAGTTTCTCTCCGGACGGCGGCGCGATCTCCATCTCTCTGTCCCGAACGCCGGACGCCATCGACATCCGGTTCGAGGACGAGGGCCCGGGCGCCGATCCGGACACGCTGGAGCGCATGTTTGAACGCTATATCTCCACCCGGCCGGACCGGGACGCGGCCGACCCCTCGGAAGAACAGCACTTCGGGATTGGCTTGTGGATCGTCCGGCGCAACATCCAGCTTCTGGGCGGCGAGGTCATGGCCGAAAACCGGGACACGGGCGGGCTTAGGATGATTGTGCGGTTTCCCGCCGATGGGGCGGGCTGACAAAAAAGGGCGGCATATCAGCCGCCCCTTTTCTTTTCCGCGTCAGAAACGCCCCCCTAAATATCCATCTCCAGGACGTAGAGGCCGCCGGCCCAGCGGTCGCCGCAATAGACGATGGCGTTTTCGTCCACATAGACCTCGTTCATCTGGATGGTCGGCACGCGGGAGTTTTCCGGTCCCGGCGGCACGAAGTAGGCGATGCATTCGGGCTGGTACGGGTTCTTGATGTCATAAACCCGGATGCCGGCGTTGAAGAACGCGCCGATGATGATCTCCTCCGAATAGAAGCTCGGGCCGGGGCGGTTTTCGTGCACATTGTGCGAGCCGAAGCGCCCGCCCTTGTGGCCGTACTCCTCCACCGGCGGCAGGGGCAGGGTCGAGATCGGCACCAGGTTTTTCTCATTGCGGGCGTCCAGCACCCAGGTGAGCTTGGGCCAGTCTTCCGCATCGTCCTTGATGCATTCGTCGGTGGCGATGATCAGGCCCCGGTCGAACAGCGGCATCATGGTGTGGGTGAAGCCCGGATAGGGGTTGTGGGGGCTCCAATTGGTGATCACCTCCGGATGGGCCTTGTCGGAAATATCCAGGATGAACCCGCCGCCGTCGATAAAGCCGAGATAGGCCCGGTCCGGGTGGCTCGGATAAACATTGGCGTTGTGCAGCCGGAACGCGTCGCCGCCCCGGAGGTCCGTTGTCGGTTCGGGATTGATCCGTTCCGGCGGCTCCGCATTGTCGCCTTCACGGGTCCCCGGATACCACCAGCGGCCCACTTCCTCCATCTTCGACGGATTGCGGACGTCGATGATCTGATAGAACTGGTCGTCGCGGGGATGGCGCGGTACAAAGTCCGGCGCGCCGGAGGCACAGTGGACATATTCCCCATCGACAAACCACAGGCAGTGCACGCCCCGGGAATTGGGCCCGGCGGTGGAATGGAAGCCGATGGATTTGGGGTTCTCCGGATCGGAGACGTCAAACAGCTCGATCCCCGCCGGCTCGACGCCCAGCTCATAGACCTGATAAGCGACGGCCAGGATATCGCCGGTGACTTCCAGGGAGTTCGACCGCATGTTGGTATGGGGCAGCTCTGTCTGACAGATGACCTTGGTGTTGCGCGGGTCGGTGACATCGACGCCGGTGAAGTTTTTGGGCGGGCCCTCATGGGCGATCCACAGCACCCGCTGGCCCTTGGAAGTGACCTGCAGGGCCATGCCCTCCCCGACCCCGCCGAAACCGCCGAGACCATTATGGTCGATGAGTGTCATGTTCTTGATGAGCGTGTCGGACATGTGCCGCGTTCCCCTGTTGGTTATTTCAGGGCGCTACTATTCAGACCAAATGCCGGGATTTCAACCTCTGATCACAGGTCTTTTGCATTGGGCTTGTAAACAAGATCGGCGGATGGCTAAGATGCGGGCCATCAAAGCAACAAAAGGACTAGGTAGAAAAACCGATGCCGATCTATCGAGCCGACGAAATGGAAGCGACGCCCGACGTGGTGAACCCGAACGTGATGATGAAGCAGTTCGGCGGCGAGTTTATCAAGGTCGGCATTGTGACCTATCAGGAAGGCGAGGTGCCGCCGCCCCATTATCACCCCAACGACGAACAGTGGATCTATCTGCTGGAGGGCCGGCTGGCGCATCTGCTGGGCGAGGACGTGTTCACCATCGGTCCCGGTGATCTGGTCTATATTCCGCGCAATACGGTGCACGGCATCCGCATCCTGGAAGGCCCCTGTAAGTTTTTCACCTGCAAAAGCCCGGCCGGTACGGGGAAAATGAGCGAAGACTATACGGACGTGCCGAACCTGGACGAGCTGTTGGAAAAATTGGGCACCGTGTCTTAAATTTCGCCGGAATTGGACCCTAGGTCTTATAGAAGACTGTTTGCCCGAGGCTGTGCATATGGTATATTCCTAGGGCTCTTTAAGAAGTGAAAGCCCCAAGGTTTTCATGATTTTGCGTATTCACTCACAGGGAGAAGTACCTATGAAATTGCATCATAAATTAGGCGTTTTGGGCGCCGTTGCCGGCGCCGCCATGATGGTGGCTTCCGGTCCGGTCTTGGCCGAATATCCGGACAAGCCCATCACTTTCATCGTCCCCTATTCCCCGGGCGGCGGTTCCGACCAACAGGCGCGTCGTCTGCAGCCGGGTCTGGAAAAGCATCTCGGCGTGCCGGTTCGCATCGTCTACAAGACGGGCGGCGGCGGCGCGGTCGGCTTCAACGAACTGTGGCGTTCCAAGCCCGACGGCTACACGATCTCCAACGTTGTTGTGCCGAACGTCGTGATTTCCGCGAAGGGCAAGGACGTCGGCTTCAAGCCGGGTGAATTCTCCTACATCGGCATGACCGTCCGTTCCGTCGGCGCGCTGATGGTGCCGAAGGGCAGCGAGCTCAACACGCTGGCCAAATTCGTCGCGGCCGCCAAAGCCAACCCCGGCAAACTGACCGTCGCCGGCGTCGGCAGCACGGGTAAAGTCAACTTCCAAGAGCTCGCCGACATCCTCGGCATCAAGACCGCTTATGTCCCGGTTTCCGGCGGCGTGGGTAAAATGATGCCGATGCTTCAAGGTAAGCACGTCGATGCGGGCATGACCGCCTCCAACCACGCGGTGAAGCACCGCGCCACAGTCGATACGGTCGTTATCGCCGGCCCGAACTCCTCCGCCGCCCTGCCGGGTGTGCCGAATGAGAAGGGCTGGACCTACACCACGACCTGGGGCGTGATGGCGCCTCCGGGCACGCCGGCTGATCGGGTTGCGAAGCTGAACGACGCTTTGAACAAGACCACTGCCGATCCGAAGCTTAAGGAAATGGTGGAGAAAATCGGCCTGTCGCAGATGCGTCAGACCCCGGCGGAAGCCAAGGCCTACGTCGAAGTCGCTATTAAGAAGTTCTCCAAGTAGAGGCCTTCCCGAATTCGGGCTGCCCCAGCATCATCCATTTCGATGCCGGGGCAGCCTGTTTTCTTACCTGAGACATTTGTTATTTAATTTGCAGGGCGCCGGAATAAACCGGGGCATGGTCGTTTCAGACCCAAAAATAAAAATTAATTCAGTCATGCTTTAGGAGTGGCATCGTGTACGAAGGTTTGATGCTGGCGTTAACGCCGTCGTATCTGTTCTGGCTGACCATCGGCGTGTTGATCGGCATGGTGGTCGGCACCCTGCCAGGCCTCACCGCCACCATGGGCACGGCCCTTCTCGTCCCCTTTACCTTTGCCCTGCCGCCGGGCGCCGGCATCGCCATGCTGGGCGGACTTTATGTCTGCGCCATGTTCTCCGACGCGATCCCCGCCTGTCTGGTTAATACGCCGGGCACCCCGGCCGCCATGGCGACGGCCTTTGACGGCCACCCCATGGTCCAGCAGGGCCGTGGCCAGGAAGCCATTGTCGGCGCCTGCTTTGCCTCCGCCTTCGGCACTTTGTTCGGCGCGACCTGTTATCTGTTGCTGGCCTGGCCGATGATCGCGGTCGCCCTGAAATTCGGCCCATCGGAGTTCTTCTGGCTGGGTATCTTTGCCCTTACCATTATCGGCAGCCTGGCCGGCGATTCCATCATCAAAGGCCTGGCCGGCGGCGCGATCGGCCTGCTGATCAGCAGCGTCGGCATCAGCCACGGCAATGAAGTCGCCCGCTTTACCTTCGGTGTACCGGAGTTCCGGGGCGGCGTATCCTTGGTCGCCGGCCTGATCGGCGTCTTCGCCGTACCGCAAGTTCTGGCCATGGTCGCCGAGCTGCGCAAGAAAGAGTTCATCGCCGAGTACAAGCCCAAGGGCGGCGAGACGATGAAAACCATCAAAAAGGTGCTGTCCAATCCGGTCCATATCATCCGGTCAGGCGTCATCGGCTCCTTCATCGGTATTCTGCCGGGCGCCGGCAGCCCCATCGCAGCGCTGGTGTCCTACAACGAAGCGGTACGCTGGAGCCGGGACAAAAGCCAGTTCGGCAAAGGCGATCTTCGCGGTGTGACCGCGTCCGAAATCGCCAATAACGCCGCCGCACCGGCCGCCATGATCCCGTTGGTGACACTGGGTGTGCCGGGCTCTTCCCCGGCGGCTGTCATCGCCGGTGCATTGATGCTGCGGGGCCTGAACCCCGGACCGGAACTGTTCCAAAGCGATGGCACATTGGTGTTCTCCTTCGGCTGGTCTCTGATGATCGCCGGCGTGGTCACCTTCATCCTGGGCAGCCTGTTCGCGCCTCTTTTGGTCAAAATCATCCGCATTCCGCTGAGATTGCTCGCGCCGCTGATCATGGTGCTGGCCGTGATCGGCGCCTACGCCATCCGCAACAATATTTTCGATGTATATTTCATGCTGGGGCTCGGAATTTTCGTGTTCCTGGTCCGGCGTCTGGGCTTCCACCCCGGCCCGATCGGTCTGGGATTGATCCTGGGCCCGATCATCGAGCCGTCCCTGGTGCAGGCCATGTATATTTCCGACGCGACGTCGGTCTGGAATGTGTTCTTCACAGGCACGGTGAACGTGATCCTGATCGCGCTTAGCGTGTTGTCCATTGCCTTTGTCGTCTGGACCCGTCGCAAGGATAAGATTGCCGCTCGGGAAAAAGCGGCCGGCGGCCAGACCGCCACGGCCGGCGAGTCGGAGTAGGTGAGCGTGATGGCGATCCTCCGGAACACTGACTTTCTGACCGCCCTGGTGCTGCTGGTCATTGGCGTCATTTTTTCGTCGGATGGCGGCGAGGATATCAAGGATTGGGCCTTTCCACTGCTGGCAACCTATGTGGTTTGTGCAGCTTCCGTCGCGTTCTTTGCGAAGTTTATTTTCACCACCATGCGCGGGCG
>JAYQGD010000194.1:2878-5698 GCA_038140415.1 Rhodospirillaceae bacterium | reverse complement strand
GGCCAGGAACACGCCGAAGCCGCCGGTGAGCCTTTGCGCACGCTCGATCTCGGCGATGACGTCGTCGGGCGTGCCGATCAGCACCACCTTGTTCTCGATGGCCCAGCCGATGATGTCCTTTTCCCCTTCCGGGAAGGGGGAGTTGGGCAGCACGTCCCTTGAATACTGCGCCCATTTGTGGATGCCGAACTCCACATCCGCGCGGGCTTTCTCCGCCGTTTCCGCCAGGTGCATCATGTGGGTAATGCGCCAGTTGCGCCGGTCGACGGCCTGGCCGTATTTTGCCGCCGTGTCCTCGCAGACCTGCCAGTTGGCGGCCTGATTGGCCAGGGCCTCGTCCGAGATGCCGCCCAAAACCAGGAGCCCGCCGCCATGCTTGCCCGCCGCTTCCGCACCGGACGGCGAGCGGATCGACGTCACCGCCAGCTCCATCATCGGCTGGGTATAACTCGCCATCTGCAGCCGGGCGTTCTCCAGGGTGAACCAGTCGGTTTTCATGGTCACCGTCTCCCCCTTCATCAGGGGGATGATGGCGTCCAGCCCTTCCATCAAGCGGCGGCGCGAATGGGCCACATCGACGCCCATCTGATAGGCGTCCGACGGCAGCGCGCCCGGCCCTGCGCCGAACATCACCCGCCCCCTCGTCAAATGATCCAGGAACACGAGCTGATCGGCGATCACATACGGATGGTAATAGGGCAGGGACTTTACGCCGGTGCCGAGCCGGATATGCTTGGTCCGCTCGGCGGCGGCGGCCAGGAAAATCTCCGGCGAGGGAACGATCTCGAACCCGCCGGAATGGTGCTCCCCGATCCAGACCTCGTTGAAGTCCAGCTCGTCCAGCCACTGCACCAGTTTCAGATCCCGCTCGATCGCCAGGGTCGGGTTCTCATCCATCGCATGGTGAGGCCCGATAAAGGCGCCGAAGCGGAGGGGCACGCCGCTCATCACTGAAACGCCCCCGCGCTAGTCGCGGGCGCCCACCGGGTTGGTCAGGACGCCGATATGCTCGACCTCCATCTTGATGTCGTCGCCGGGCTTCAGGAATGTGCCCGACGCCGCGCCCACGCCGGCGCAGGTGCCGGTGGCGATCACATCGCCGGGTTTCAGGGTCAACTGCTTGGTCAGGTGCACGATCTGCTCGGCCACCGAGAACACCATCTGCTCCGCGTTGGAGTTCTGCTTCAGATCGCCGCTGATCCAGGTCTTCAGATCAACCGCCTGAATATCGGGCACGTCTTCCGCCAAGACGATCCATGGGCCCATGGGGGCGGAGGTCTCGAACGTCTTGTGTTCCATCCAGTCCATGCCAAAGGGCCAGTCGGTGCGCCGCGCGTGATCGCGGGCCGACAGGTCGTTCATGATGGTATAGCCGGCAATACACGACAGAGCGTTGTCCAGCGTCAGGTCCTTGGCGGCGGTCCCCACCACGGCGGCGATCTCCACCTCCCAATCGAACTTTTCGGAATGCGCCAGGGGCAGCTTGATCTCCTCATTCGGGCCGATGATCGACGAGCTGGCCTTCACGAAGAAATAGGGCAGCAGCGCGCTTTTATCGATCTCGTTGCCCATCTCGCGGGCATGGTCGTAATAGTTGGCCGCCGCGCAATAGATGGCGCCCGGCCGCTGGATCGGCTGGCGCAGGGTGGCGTCCGCCAGCTTGGTCGCCTTGGTCGACGGGTTCTCGGCGATCTTGGAGAGGAGCGGCTTGGCGTTGGCCCAATCGTCCAGGATTTCATCGACATTGCGATAGACGTTCCGGTCGGCGGCGTGGATCGCCATCTCGGCCTGGACGTCGAACATGAAATCCCCGACGCCGACGCCGGGTTTGGTTTGTCCGTCGGCGTTGGCGTAGGACAATAAGCGAAAAGACCCCATTTAGATGCTCCTTATGTATATGTGTAGGTATGGGCAGATGTTATGTGACCGGGCCGGCTAGTCTACAGCGGCCCGTTGTGAGACAACCTCGTCGGCTTCCTTGCCGGTGAATTCCTGCAACCGGTCGAACGCCATCTCGAACGACGCCGTGCCTTGGCTGAGAGAGCGCAGTTCGTTGATCAAATCAAGCGTTTCCGATTCCGGCATATGGGCCTGCACCTCATCCCAGCCGGTCCAGCCGTCCTTCGGCTCGAAGCCCAGGATTTGACCCCGCCGGGCGCTGATCACCCGCTGCACCCGCGACGTGAAATCCGTCGGCACGGAGACGGTTATGTGGAAGATCGGCTCCAGCAGGACCGGGCTGGCATTGGGCATGCCTTCGCGCATGGCCATGGAGCCCGCGGTGCGGAACGCCTGATCGGAACTATCGACCGCGTGATACTGCCCGTCGGTCAGCTCCACCGAGATATCGACCACCGGGAAGCCCAGCGGGCCCTTGCCCAGATAGTCCTTCACCCCGTTTTCGACCGAGGGGATGTATTGCTTCGGCACCACGCCGCCGGTGATGGAATCGGTGAACTGGAAGCCCGAGCCGCGGGGCAGGGGTTTGATTTCCACATGCACGTCGCCGAACTGGCCGTGGCCGCCGGATTGTTTCTTGTGGCGGGCATGCTGGGACACCGGCTTGCGGATCGTTTCCTTGTAGGACACTTGCGGCAGGTGGGAGCCGATCTCCAGCTTGTTGCGGTTCTGCAGCCGCTCCAGCGCGATCTTGATATGGGTGTCGCCCTGACCGCGGATCACCATCTCGCCGGTGTCGGGGTTAGGCCCGTAGGTGATCGACGGGTCCTCCTCGACCAGCTTGGCCAGCGCGCCGGCCATCTTCACCTCGTCGTCCCGCTTGTCGGCGCGGATCGCCAGGGCATAGACCGGCTTGGGCGG
>JAYQGD010000194.1:0-2778 GCA_038140415.1 Rhodospirillaceae bacterium | reverse complement strand
GCGGTCTGCGCCACCTCCGGCGCTTCGTGGCGGAAGAACTTCATCAGCCGGTTGATGCCCTGATCGTTGAGGGCCGAGCCGAAGAACACCGGCACGATGGAGGCGTCCTGCAGATCCTTGGACAGGTTTTCATAGACCTCCGCCGTTTCCGGCGCGACGTCTTCCAGCAGTTTCTCCAGCAGCGCGTCGTTAAAGTCGGCGAGCGATTCCAACAGGACCGTGCGTTCTTCTTCGGTGCGGCCGGACAGGTCTCCCGGCAGCTCGATCAAATCCGACGGCCCGCCTTCCTTGTAGGCAAAGGCCCGCTGGCTCACCAGATCGACAAAGCCGGTGATTTCCTCGCCGTTGCGGATCGGAATTTCCCGCAGGACCAACGGCCGTTCGGTTAGGCTTTGCAGCGCCTCGAAGCTTTCCTTCACATGGGCCTCGGCGCCGTCCATCTTGTTGATGAAAATGGCGTAGGGGATGCCCTTGTCGTCCAGGTCGCGGATCATGCGGGTGGCGGCCAGGGCCTTGTCCATGCCCGGCTCCACCACCACCACGGCGGCGTCGACTACCGCGAGCGCACAATCGGCTTCGTGGATCAGCTCCACCGAGCCCGGCGCGTCGATAAAGGTCCATTCCTCGCCCAGATAGTCGGCGGTGGCCACATTGGCCTCGACGCTCATACTGTGCTTGCGGGCCTCCGGCGAGCTGTCGCCCACCGAATTGCCTTCGGTCACGCTGCCCTTGCGGCTGGTCGCGCCGGCCTGATGCAGAATGGCTTCGAGAAGGGTTGTTTTTCCGCTGAGATACGGCCCGACGATGGCGGCGCACCGGGGACCTGAGGGTTGCTTGCTGGCCACGATAGTCCTCCCAGAATGGTGATGTTTTTATCGCCTTCTGGCGGTCTTTGGGCCGCTTTTGCGGTCCCGCGCCGCCTTAATTGAAAGGGTAATCCTCTCGTTCCGGGAGTCAAAGGTAAATGTGCACATGACGCCGCCGGGGTAAGCGCGCTACAATCCTCCCCATGCCTGACATGCCCGAAGCCCCGTTATTCACGCCCGTGCCCCAGCCGGCCATCACCGAGGGGGAGGCGCTGAGCGTCGTCTCGCCGTTCGCACCGGCCGGCGATCAGCCCCGGGCCATCGAGGACCTGGTGGCCGGGCTGAGACAGGGCGACAAGGATCAGGTGCTGCTGGGCGTCACCGGGTCGGGCAAGACCTTCACCATGGCCCATGTGATCCAGACCCTGGACCGGCCGACGCTGGTGCTGGCCCCCAACAAGACCCTGGCCGCGCAGCTGTACGGCGAGATGAAGGAGTTCTTCCCGGAGAACTCGGTCGAGTATTTCGTCTCTTATTATGACTATTACCAGCCGGAGGCCTATGTCCCCCGCACCGACACCTATATCGAGAAAGACGCGTCCATCAACGAGCAGATCGACCGGATGCGTCATTCCGCCACCCGCGCGCTGTTGGAACGCAAGGATGTGGTGATCGTCGCCAGCGTGTCCTGCATCTACGGCATCGGCGGGGTGGAGACCTATGCCCAGATGACGGTGAAGCTCAAACCCGGCGACACGATCAACCGCAATGATCTGTTGAAGCGCTTTGTCGAGCTGCAGTATGCGCGGAACGACACGGCGTTCTACCGGGGCACCTTCCGGGTGCGCGGCGATGTGGTGGAAATCTTCCCGTCCCACCTGGAGGACCGGGCCTGGCGGCTGAGCCTGTTCGGCGACGAGCTGGAGGCGATCTGGGAAATTGATCCACTGACCGGGGAGAAGGTCGCCACCCTGGACCAGATCACCGTCTATCCGGCCAGCCACTATGTGACCCCGCGCCCGACCCTGCAGCAGGCCATCCCCAAGATTAAGGCGGAGCTGAAGGAGCAGATCGCCTGGTTTGAAAAGGAAGGCAAGCTGCTGGAAGCTCAGCGCATCGAAGAGCGCACGACCTTTGATCTGGAGATGCTGGAAACCACCGGGCACTGCGCCGGGATTGAGAACTATTCCCGCTATCTGACGGGGCGCAATCCCGGCGAGCCGCCGCCGACGCTCTTTGAATACTTGCCGGAGAACGCGCTCCTCATTGTCGATGAGAGCCATGTCACCGTGCCCCAGGTCGGCGGCATGTACCGGGGCGACTATAACCGCAAATCAACTTTGGCGGAGTTCGGCTTCCGCCTCCCGTCCTGCGTCGATAACCGGCCCCTCAAGTTCGAGGAATGGGACCATATGCGCCCGCAGACCGTGTTCGTCTCCGCCACCCCCGGTCCGTGGGAGATGGAGGCCACCAGCGGCGTCTTCGTCGAACAGGTGGTGCGGCCCACCGGGCTGATCGATCCGGAATGCATCGTCCGCCCGGTCGCCACCCAGGTGGATGATCTACTGGCCGAAGCCCGCGGCTGCGCCGAACGGGGGGAACGGGTGCTGGTCACCACGCTGACCAAGCGCATGGCCGAGGACCTGACCGAGTATATGCACGAGGCCGGCATCCGGGTGCGCTACCTCCATTCCGACATCGACACGCTGGAGCGGATCGAAATCATCCGCGATCTGCGCCTGGGCGCGTTCGACGTGCTGATCGGCATCAACCTTTTGCGCGAAGGCCTGGACATCCCGGAATGCGCCCTGGTCGCCATCCTGGATGCGGACAAGGAAGGCTTCCTGCGCTCCAAGACATCCCTGGTGCAGACCATCGGCCGGGCGGCGCGGAACGTGGACGGGCGGGTCATTCTGTATGCGGACAAGATGACGGACTCCTTGGACTACGCCATCGGCGAGACCAACCGCCG
>JAYQGD010000193.1:0-5709 GCA_038140415.1 Rhodospirillaceae bacterium | reverse complement strand
GGACGGGACCGGGCGCAGCTCTGCTTTGCAGGCGCCGCTTTCTTCCCAGACAATAAAGTTGCCCTTGAAGTTCTTGTCGTCCTGCTCCGGATAATCCATCCGATAGTGACCGCCCCGGCTTTCCCGGCGGTTGAGCGCCGCCGTCGCCAGCATGCGGCCGGTCTCGATCAGGTTCTGGGTCTCGGAATTCCGCCGCAGGGACTCGGCTTGCTTCCGCGCCGAACTGGTGTCCACCTGGGCGTCATGGCCTTTCTCTTCCAGCTCATCCAATTTGGCGAGCGCGTTCACCAGGATATCCTCCCGGCGCACCTGGCCGATGGAGCCGGCGACCAAAGTCTGCACTTCAAGCCGCCAGTCGTCTGCGGTGGGGCCGGATTTGTTGCTATTGGCCTCGGCTTCGAGCTCGGCCAGCTTGTCTTTCCAGCCGCCGGCGTCCGCGGAGGGGGCTGCGCGTTCCTTGGATTCAAGCGCCGCCGTGATGCCGGAACGGAAACCAAAGACATATGAGTCGATCAGCGCCAGGCCGCCCAAACGGTTGGCGCCATGGATCCCGCCGGCCGCTTCGCCGCCCGCATACAGGCCTTCCACATTGGTGCGGCCCCATTCATCGATGCGGATGCCGCCCAGATAGGTGTGCGGGCCGCTGTTCACTTCCAAGTACTCTTTACTCATATCGACGCCGTTTTTCTGCATGGTCTCGATAATGGACTTACCCGGTCCTTCATTGAGTTCGTCGAACACGTGGCGGATGTCGATATGTATATTGCCGTCCTTGGTGCCCCGGCCTTCCATGATCTCGATGGCCATGGCCCGGTTGATGACGGCGCGGGTGGTGCGTTCCTGCTTCTCGGGCTCGTACTTGTGCATGAAGCGCTCGCCCTCGCCGTTGATGAGGTAGCCGCCGCCGCCCAGCAGGCCGGTGGAGAAGGGCGGATAGCCGGCCATCTTCGGCGGCGCCGCTGTCAGAATTTGGTAGTCGATGAACTCCATATCGATCAGCTCGGCCCCGGCCCGATAGGCCATGGCATAGCCATCGCCAGACACCACTGGCGGGGAGTCGTTCAACGCATGAAGCTGCGGCGCGCCGCCCGTGGACAGGATGGTCGACTTGGCGTGGACCACAACGGGCGTGCCTTTCTGGTGCAAAAAGCCCCAAGCGCCGATGACCTTGTCGCCGTCCATCAGCAGGTCGACGAAATGCAGATGCGTGATCGGATCGATCCAGCTTTTGGTCTTGCCCGACAGCGCCGCCATCAGCGGTTTGCCCATCAAACGGACGCAGTGGACCATGCGGGAATAGCGGTGCGGGAAGCCGCCGAAGCGCTGGTCGTATTTGCCGTCATCCTGCTTCACCAGGCCGAGGCCCCAGTCATCCAGCTCGGCCGAGCGGGCGATGGATTCATGGGCGACGATGTCGATCAGGCGCGGATTACCAATATCGCCGCTGCCGGCGAAAATGTCTTCGAAGAACAGTTCGGGATTGTCTTCCGCGTCAGAGTGCCCCAGCGCCAAAGAGTGACCGCCCCGCGCCATGGACGACGCGCCAGAGGCGTAGGTGCCCTTGGTGGCGATCACCGGTTTAACGCCGGAGCGCATACAGCCGACCACGGCCATCATGCCGGCCACGCCGGAGCCCACAACCAATGCGTCTGTTTCGATATGCATGATGTCAGATGTCATCGTCTTATCCCGCTACGCGTTTGAAAAGTCTCATAGATGTTGGGGAGCGTCGCCACGCCAAAGCCGCCGCAGTGACAAATCCGCGCGCATATGCGTTAACTCCGCCCATATTCGTGATAGATAATAGAATGCAGACAATCAACACCAAACTAGGGTGACATTTATGACGGAAGCGAACTTTGCGGCGGATTTTGTGATTGTCGGCGCGGGCTCAGCGGGCTGCGTGCTGGCCAACCGCTTGTCCGAGGACGCCACCCATTCCGTGCTGGTACTGGAGGCCGGCAACTGGGACCGGAACCCGCTTTTCGCCATCCCGCTGGCGGCGCGCTGGCTATGGTTCGATAAGCGCTATAACTGGAATTACGTGTCCGAGCCGGAGCCGGGGCTGAATGGCCGGCGGATCATGGTGCCCAGGGGGAAGGTCATTGGCGGGTCATCGTCCATCAACGGGATGATTTATTCTCGGGGCCACCCACGCGACTATGACCAATGGCGCCAGACCGGGCTCACCGGCTGGGGTTTTGCCGATGTCCTGCCGTATTTCAAGCGGGCCGAGACCAATGACCGGGGCGAGACGGACTTCCACGGCGGGGACGGTCCGCTGCAGGTCATGACCTATCCGGCGCATACGTTGGAGATGGCGACGGTTTTGAAATCCGCCGAGGCGGCCGGGTTCGAGACGACGGAGGATTTCCACGGGGCCAAGCCGGAAGGGTTCGGCCCGCCGGACTATACGGTCGGCAGCCGGTTGCGGTCCTCGGCGGCCAGGGCCTATCTGCGCCCGGCCCTGGAACGGAAGAACGTGCAGACCCTGACCGGCGCGCAGGTGTTTAAAGTCGAAATCGAAAACGGGCGGGCCACCGGCATTCGCTTCCGCCAGAACGGCCGGGAAAAATTCGTTGCCGCCAAGCGGGATGTGATCCTGTCCGGCGGGGCGATCAATTCGCCGCAGCTTTTGATGCTGTCCGGGATCGGCGAAGCGGCGGCGCTGCAACAGCACGGCATCACGCCCGTGCTCGATCGGCCGGCGGTAGGCAAGAACTTGCAGGATCACTTGTCCGTGCTGCTGCGCATGAAGGCCGGCGATAAGTTCGGGTTCGAGAACGAGCTGCGCTTCGACCGGCTGACCGGGCACATGCTGAACTGGGTGTTCCGGGGCAAAGGTCCGGTGCGGGGCATGCCGCTGTCGGCCATGGGCTATGTCCGGACCCGGCCGGGGCTCGACCGCCCGGACGTTCAGTTCTTCGCAGCGCCGGTCGCGCCGGAGGCCGGTCCCTGGTTCCCCGGCATCAAAAAGCGGGCCGGCCATCAACTGGTGTTCCGGGTGGTGGACCTGCACCCCGACTCCCGCGGCCAAATCGACCTGGCGTCAAGCGACCCGATGGAGCCGGTGAAGATCTTCCACAATTATCTGGGCGAAGAGGCGGACCTGATCACGCTTAGGGAAGGGGTCAAGGCGGCCCGGCGGGTGCTCTCTCAATCGCCCATGGCGGATGACTTATTGGGCGAGTTGGAGCCCGGCCCTGGTGTGCAGTCCGATGAAGAGATCGACAATTTCATCCGGGAGACAGGATCGACCCTCTATCATCCGGTCGGCACTTGCCGCATGGGTGCGGATCAAGAGGCCGTGGTCGACGGGGATTTAAAAGTGCGGGGGATCGAGGGGCTGCGTGTCGTCGATGCCTCGGTGATGCCGTTCGTCAATGGCGGCAACACCAACGCGCCGACCATCATGATCGCGGAGAAGGCGGCTGACGCCATCCTGGGCAAGCCGCCGTTGGCGCGGGCGGAGGTGCCGGATTTTGACTAGGCCCGCTTTCGGCTAGGTCTTAATTTCACCCATCTTGTTGTCGACGATCACCGGCGTCTCGAAATAAGTGATGTCCGGATCAACGCCGTAGATCTCGCGGATCGATTGCCGCCAGGGCCCGCCCTCGGCATAGACCGCTTCGGCCGCTTCCCGGGATTCCCAGGTATAGACGCCGCCGCCGACGCCGTTGTCGCCGTCGAACAGGAAATTCTTGCGGATCAAATTGGGCATGCCTTCGAATTTGGGCGCGACCTTCTTCATGTTTTCGAAGATTTGGGCTTTGTCGGCGCCGGGGCCGACCTTGAACTGGACGATAGCTGTGATCATGGCTGTTCTCCCCTCTGCCGCAACTTTACCTGATCGCACACGGCCTGCAAGAAGGGGTTCACGAGTGGTTGGCCGGGGCTCGTTAATCCACTAATAATGAGGGGAGGGAAATACGCCATGGCCGAACACGAAATCGAACGCCGCCCGATCATTGTGCAATTCGAGGACAAGTCGTCCTTCACCGAAACCTACGGTTTCGTCGGCAGCCAGGGCTATGTGTTCCTGGAAGGCCAGCAGATCGTGCCCAAGGACGTGGCCTCCGACACGGTTTTTGTCTTCATGCATCCCGCCAGCACGCTGAACCTGATGCCGTTTCCGGCGGGCCTCGCGCGGGCGGGGTGTCACGTCATCTGCTGCGGCAGCCGCTACGCCAAGAACGACACGGCGCTGATCATGGAAAAGGTGGCGATTGATCTCGGCGCCTACATCCGTTTCGCCAAGGAAGAGCTGGGCTACAAACACGTGGTGCTGGTGGGCTGGAGCGGCGGCGGTTCGCTGGGGCTGTTCTATCAGTCTCAGGCGCTGAACCCGACGGTGACCAAAACCCCGGCGGGCGACCCGGTGAACCTGAAACTGGCGGAGATGCCGCCGGCCGATCTGGTGATCTTCATCGCCGCCCATATCGGCCGGGCGAAAATCCTGACCGAGTGGATTGATCCGTCGGTGATTGATGAGAACGATCCCGACAACCGCGATCCCGAACTGGATATCTATAACCCGGAGAACCCGAACAAACCGCCGTATGACCCGGCCTGGGTGGCGCGGTTCCGTCAGCGCCAGTATGACCGGGTGTGCCGCATTACCGCGCGGGTGGAGGCGACACTGACGGACCTAAAAGAACGGGGCGGGCTGGAGATGGAGCGGCCGTTTATCACCCACAGGACCATGGCGGACCCCCGGCATTTTGATGCGACGTTGGAGCCTAGTGGCCGCAAGATCAACTGGTGCTATCTGGGCGATCCGGAGACGGTGAATGTGGGCCCGGTGGGCTTGGCCCGGTTCAGCACGCTCCGCGCCTGGATGTCGCAATGGTCGGAGAAGTCCAACGCCAACGGGCTGATGAACGTCACCGAAGTCGATACGCCGCTCTTGTTAATTGAGAATGAGGCGGACGATGCGACGCCGCCCAGCCATACGCAGCAGATCTTCGAGGCCTCCGCCAGCCCGGATAAGAGCTTTGTCGTGATTGACGGCGCGACCCACTATTACAAGGAACAGCCCGAGAAGCTGCAGGAGGCTGTGTCCCACGTCACAGCTTGGGCCGGCGAGCGTGGGGTACTGTCCTAACCTGAGGTAAATCATTAGTTTCGATTGGAGTTTGGGAATTCCCCAATTTATTTTGGGCGTGACTCCCTTGAAATTGGCCCAAAGACGCATCAATTAGAGGTTGCGAGGTTATCCAGAGTTGCTGGAACGGGGAGGCTGTTTCGGCTGTAACGTGGGAGTTGTAAATATTTCGGTGGCGCCCCCGATCAGCAGCCCCAAGCTGGAGCCGCCCATAGAATAGACGTGGTGCAGATTAGTCGTGCAGTTGCTTAAAAATATCCCGAGGACGTTCCTGCTGCTGGCGGTCGGCGGCGCCGTTGCGCTGATTTCCCTGACGGCCTGGTTCGTCGACCGCAACATCCAGAATTTTAATGACAACCATGCGCGGCTTTCGAATCCGAAGTCTCCAGCGCGGTGTCCTCTATCGAGAACTTTTTGAACGCGAGATCGCGGCTGATCAAAACTTTCGCCTCGGAAAAAAGCGATCAACTGTTTGCTTTGTCGCAGGATCCAAGCAACGACGAATTGCGGGAACAAATTCATGCCAGTCTGAAACGCTGGTTCGCGGAACGCTTCACCTTCACTTTGGCCGATCACAAGGGCACGGACTTGATCCGCGATCTCGA
>JAYQGD010000192.1:0-5714 GCA_038140415.1 Rhodospirillaceae bacterium | reverse complement strand
GTGCAGGATGAAGCCGTACATGGTCAGCAGGTGAGCGATCCGGCGCTGTTGATAGCAGAACTCTCCGGAGGTCAGGACATCGTGAGCGACAGTGTTGATTTCGACACCGACCGCTTCGCCGCCGCCGACCTCCTTCTTGGCCTGGGCCTTGGAGTTTCTCCAGTTTTCGAAGAAATAGCGGGCGCTCCCCTTATGGATAATGTCGAAAAGCGTGCCGCCGGCAACGCAGAGCGCCATGATGACGACATACCATTTCATAATGTCTGGCGAGATGGTGCCGGAAAGTTCGGCGAACGGATTTTTGGAAAACATTAAGTTACCCCACGATTAGCGGTCGATAGCGATAAACAGTTGCTTGGCCGATGCTGCAGTGTTTTTCCCGATAAATAAACTAAACGAACACGCTTCGGCGACTGAATTAAGTGCCGGTCCGGTTCGATGCTGGGCGGAAAAACGGTCTGAAGTCTTAAGCCGTTAGAAGAAACCCCTGTGATTTGGTCGTTCATTAATTACCTAACATGTACTGTATTATTTGGGATTCGTCCGGGGGTTTCAACACATTTTTTATGTGTTTTTTCCTTTGTTTGTCCCATTTTGAGGGTGAAAACTATATGCTTCTGAACCTATTCCCGAGACAACATAAGGACTAATCCGGTCTGTAAAATCCGGAAGGTGTGGCCTAGACTTCAATCATCCCAAATCAAAAAAGTAAGTAGCAGCGATGACACAATTAAATTTGACCTTTACCGGCGCGTTTGGCGACGAACTTTCGGCCCGCCTCGACCTTCCCAATGAGGGGGAGCCCCGAGGCTATGTCTTGTTCGCCCACTGCTTTACCGGCTCCAAGGATATTCTGGCTGCGGTGCGGATCGCCAAGGCCCTCTGGCTGCGCGGGTTTGCTGTCTTCCGGTTTGATTTTACCGGCCTCGGCGAAAGCGAAGGCGATTTTGCCGATACGACGTTTTCTTCCAACGTGGATGATCTGGTGGCGGCCGCCAAGTTCATGCGGGAGGAGTATCAAGCGCCTCATATGCTGATTGGGCATAGTCTGGGCGGCGCGGCGGTGTTGTCAGCGTCGGTCGAGATTCCCGAGGTGGTGGCGGTCGCGACCATCGGCGCGCCGGCGGACCCTCATCATGTGGAGCACCATTTTGCCTCCGCCAAGGACGAGATCGAGGAGAAGGGGGTGGCGGAAGTCAGCATCGGCGGCCGGCCGTTCCGGATTAAGAAAGGCTTCCTGGATGATATTGCCGATCACAAGCTGACCGACAAAGTCAAAAGCATGAAGAAGGCCCTGCTGATTTTTCACAGCCCCATCGACGATATCGTCGGGATCGAGAACGCGGCTGAAATCTATCAGGCCGCGCGCCATCCCAAGAGCTTTGTGTCCCTGGATAAGGCCGATCATCTGATCACCAGCCGGGATGACGCCTATTATGTCGCGGAAGTGATCAGCGCCTGGGCCAATCGCTACGTGGACAATCAGGCCAGTTAAGCTACATTTATTCTATGATTAGCCGCCGGCATTTCATCGGATTTATGGTCGCGGGCATTGCTCTGCTACCGACGGGATTGCGATCCCAGGCCCTGGTCTCCTTCGATAAGTCGTCGCTTGAGATCGAAACAAAGTCCGGTAAGCACAAGTTCACTGTGGAGCTGGCCATTAGTGACCGCCAGCAGGCCCAAGGCCTGATGTTCCGCCGATCCATGGCGCCCAATGCCGGTATGCTGTTCGATTACCGAAAACCGACCCGCATCACCATGTGGATGAAAAACACCTATATTCCACTCGACATGATCTTCATCGGCGCGGACGGCCGGATCATCAATATCGCGCAACGCACCGTACCCCATTCTGAAACGACCATCCCGTCCCGCGGCCGGGCGCTGGCGGTGTTGGAAGTCAACGGCGGCACGGCCTCGCGGCTGGGGATCAAGCCGGGCGACCGGGTGATCCATCCCATCTTTAAAAAATAATCGATCTCCGGAATTGGTGCGCTACACTTGTCTGATGAGACAGGGGGCACAGCGCGCGTGGATGTAACAGCTTATGCAGCGACGGTCGGCCATTCGGTCTGGTTCAGCTATGACCGGGGCGAGAGCTGGAACCGTGCGCATACGCCGACCGGCGGAATCTATAATGAATCCCGGTGCTGGTCCGTGTCCGTGCACCCTGACAGGCCGGGCGAGGTTCTGGCCGGCACGGACTTGGGCGTCTACCGCTGGGAGCCCAAGGCGGGCAACTGGGTCTATGTCCCGTCGCCCATGGATGATCTTCATATCCAGCAGATTGCCCAATCGCCGGCGGACCCTGATATCATTTTTGCCGGCACCCGACCGGCGGAGATTTTCCGGTCCCTGGACGGCGGTCAGAATTGGGACCGGTGCGACCTGAGCAACTCCACCGAGTGCTGGTTCATCAATACGCCCCGGATCACGTCGATCCAGTTTGATCCGGTTGATCACAAGACTGTTTGGGTGACCATCGAGATCGACGGCGTCTTTAAGACCACCGACCTGGGCGAGACCTGGCAAAAGTGCAATGAAGGACTGACGTCCGACGACACCCACAACCTGGTGTTCTTCGATCACGCGAATGGTGCGCGGACGGTGCTGTGCTCGACGGAGGAAGGGCTGCATCGAAGTTCCGACAACGGCGCGACCTGGGCCTATCACGACATCCCAATTGCGCCGTGGAAATATATGCGCTGCATCCGCAAGCGGGCCGACGATTCCGGCGTCATGTTTCTCTCCGTCGGTGACAAGCCGTCGGGGGAAACGGGTATGCTGCTTCGAAGCCGGGACTATGGCGAGACCTGGGAGGATGCGATGCTGCCGGGACATGTAAACAGCACCATCTGGTGGATCGCCACCAACCCGGCCGATCCGGATTTGATTTTCTGCCACACAATCCTGGGCCAAATTTTCCGATCTCAGGACGGCGGAGAGACGTGGGAGAAAATGACCCGGGAGCTGGGCGAGATACGCATGATGGCCTGGCAGCCGGGTGTTTAGATAAGAGGAGGATTTATATGCCACACAATTTGGAAATACCCGACTACGTGATCGAGCGGATCATGGCGAAACGGGGCAAGCTGATGGTCTTCGATAAGTTCGACCCGGCCAAGACGGCGCTGGTTGTCATCGACATGCAGAATTTCTTCGTGGCGGAGGTGGAAACCGCGATCAGCATCTGTCCCAACATCAACAAGCTGGCGGATGTGGTCCGTGACAAGGGAGGCGTGGTCGCCTGGGTGAAGCTCACCGTGGCGGAGGAACTGGACGGCCCGAGTCTGTGGCCCATCTATCACGACTACTTCTTCACGCCGGCCAAGATGAAGGCCCATAAAGACGGCCTCACCATGGGGACGGAGGGGCATGAGATTTTCCCGGACCTGGTGGTGAAGGACGAAGACGTAGTCACCCTGAAGACACGGTTCAGCACGTTCATACAGGGCTCCTCCGATCTTCATGACCAGTTGCAGGAACGCGGCATCGAGAATCTGCTGGTGGCGGGCACAGCGACGAACTTCTGCTGCGAGACCAGCGCCCGGGACGCCATGATGATGGGCTATCGGGTGGCCATGGTGTCCGACGCCAACGCGGCCCGTTATGACGAGGATCATCTGGTCGGGCTGACTTCGGTCTGGCAGAGCTTCGGTGATGTGCGGACCACCGACGACTGCATCGACAATTTGCTGGCATAGAGGGCAGGGGTGGCGAGCAGTTTCATATACCGGCCCCATGTGGTGGAGGGCGAGAGGTTTGTCACGCCGGATATTCTGATCGACGATGTGTCGGTTAGCTTCGACGGGGGAACGTTGATCCGGTCAACCAACGACCGGCTGTCCGTGAACACGGAGGTTCAGTCGCTGGGCGAGAGTTGCGCCGACGGTGCGTTGGCGCTGATCGGGGCCGGGGCCGGGATGCTGATCGGGTTGGCCTCTATCCATCGGGATCGCGCGCTGGACCCGGCTTTGGGCTATCGGGAAGGAACCAAGCTGCTGTGCCGCCAGGCCTGGCGCTACAAAGACGTGGCGGATCACATGGGCGATCTTCGCCTGACCACGCAGGCGTCGGATGATGTTGTCCTTCAGGACGATACGCTCGCGGACATTATGGATGTTGAACAGATTCAGGAGCTGCCGTCAGGCGCGGTCAAGCTCTTCGCCGGCTTGCCGTTGCTTGCGGATACGCCCGGCAGCGCGGTCTTTGATCTGACGCTGACCGATCCGGTGCTGGACCGGCGTTTGAACTACCGCTATTCGGCGGCCAAAATAGATGAACCGGCTTACAGGCCGGGCAGGGAGGGAACCGTGACCAAAGCATATCCGTTTTTCAGGGCCGACCATGTCGGCAGCCTGTTGCGCACGCCGGAGTTGATGGAGGCGCGGCAGAAATGGAAAGCCGGGGAGCTGCCGGCGGACGCCCTGCAGGCGGTCGAGGATGAGGCCATTGCCGGTGTCGCCAAGCTGCAGGAGAATGTGGGCCTGAAAGCCATCACCGACGGGGAATACCGCCGGGAAAACTGGTGGATCGATTTCATCAGCCAAATCCCCGGCGTGGAGATCGCCGGCGACGATGAGTCCGCCGAGTTCATGATCGATGGCGGCAAAGGCTCCGGCTATATCCCCAAGGTGGTCCGCACCGTCGGCAAGATCACCCATGACAAGGCGCTGCTCGGCCGGGATTATGAGGTGCTGGCCAAGGCCACCAGCGAGACGCCTAAAATCACATTGCCATCGCCGACCCGGATACATTTCCACGGCGGCCGGGCGGCCATTGATGAAACCCATTATCCGACCATCGAAGAATATTGGGCGGACGTGGCCAAGTTCTATCAGGATGAAATCGCCGCGCTGGAAGAGTTAGGCTGCTGCTATCTCCAAATCGACGATCCGGTGCTGACCTATTTCCTGGATGACCGGATGAACGAGAACCTGCGGCGCATCGGCGAGAACCCGGACACGCTGATCCATGATTACGCCAAGCTGCTGAATGCCTGTGTGAAGGACCGCAAGCCGGAGACCCATATCTCGATGCATCTCTGCCGGGGCAATGCGGCGAGCTCCTGGATCGTGTCGGGTGGATATGCCCGCTTGGCCGAAGCCATCTTCCCGGTGGTCGATGTGGATACGTTCTTCCTGGAATACGACGACGACCGCTCCGGTGATTTCGAACCCCTCAAGCATGTCGCCAAAGACCGCAACGTGGTGCTGGGGCTGGTGACCTCGAAGTTCGGTGAGATCGAGTCCGCCGACGCCATTAAACGCCGGATCGACGAGGCGGCGACCATCGTGCCGATGGATAATCTGGCGCTCAGCCCTCAATGCGGCTTCGCCAGCATCGATACGGGCAACCTGATTTCCGTGGCCGACCAAAACGCCAAGCTGGAACTGGTGGTGAAAACCGCGGAAGAAGTATGGGGCTCGGCTTAAGCGTCGCTGCGGACCGCGACCACTCTGATCTCTACCTGATTGCCGGCATGTAGTTCTACACCATGGCAGGACCGTTCCGGCCAGTTGGCGGGATCGGCGCCGATCCAGTCCGCCCAAATCTGATCGGCCATGGGTTTGTTTTCAATGTCGTTGAGAATCACCGTGGCGGAGATGATCCGGGATTTATCCGAGCCTAGGTCCGCCAGCACCTTGTCCAAATTCTCGTAGGCCCGTTTGACCTGATCTTCCGCCGACAGAGTGTAGTCGTCGCTCATG
>JAYQGD010000191.1:0-5741 GCA_038140415.1 Rhodospirillaceae bacterium | reverse complement strand
TCATAACCTGAAGGTCGTAGGTTCAAATCCTACCCCCGCAACCAAATTAGCCCGTAACCTCAAATGGTTACGGGCTTTTTGATTCTCCATCACATTCCGACAAAAAGTCATGTCAACACTGTGTCAACAAACCCGTGGCGGCAAACGGCAGGGTGTGTCAGAAACCGTGATTTGCAAGCAATATTATGACATACTGCATGTTGTGGATCAATCTGGAGCAGTCACACCATTTGGTGGCCTCTGTTTGCGATTTTAAAAGGCGCTATGTTTCATGGCAGAAATTGGAAAATTATGGGCCGGTAGGGTTTATGGCACAAATACCGGAAATATTTTTGTAAGCATCGAGCGTTCCGACGATGGCCTTCGGGGCACCCTACGTTTCATGGATAGCGCCTTTGGCCTCGTTGTCTATGCCGTTCAGGGAACATTTTCTGAAGGGACGTTGGATTTAACGGGTGAGCCGAACCAAGCCCCTGACGGCATTCAAACAGGTCAACTGAAAGCGCAGGCCAGGTTAACACCAGAGGGCAGTCTCCGAGGAAGCTGGCAAACTTCACTGGGGACGGCAGGGACATTCGAGCTATTTCCGCATGACGCTCCGTCAGATCAAACCCGACAGTTGGCAGGGTCAATTCCAGAACAACTCCATACGACCCGTATCAGCATTGGTGCGGTTCGGTTGTTTGCGGATGACATACATGAGCTTGCCGCTCTGCTGAGAAAAGATTTTTCCTCTGGGAAATTGATCGCGACCTATAAGTCGGGCGGTGTCGAGAACGTGCGCTATTTTGATGATTTTGAAAAAGACGCCCATAAAAATCAGAGCATTCAATATTTAAAACTTTCGCTCCAGGAGCCAGAAGCCCACGGCATCAACAAGTTGGCGGTCATTGAATTAGACTCTGAGGGCCGAAACGACGTGATCACCCAAGGCATCTATGAGTCATGGGTGGTTGGAAAGGCCGAATCTGTGGCACGTCATGTTCGGCGTCATGAAAATAGCCTTGTCACGAACGTTAAAAAATTTGGCCTTGGTCTGAACCAAATTATTTTCGGAACCATGCTGGTATTTATTCCGGAAATTGAGACCCTCGAGCGACGAGCAATTTTTGCGGCGATCGTTTTTGGGCTCCTGATGGCTCTCGTCTGGGCGCATCAGCGGTTCCTGCCAAATGTTGTGATATACATGGCACCAAGAAAACCAGGATTGTTGGCCCGTGCATGGCCAGCAATCCTGTCATGGGTCATAGCGGCCACAGCTTCGCTTGCGGCTGCTGTCGCTTTCTACCTTTTGACCAAGTCGTCCCCGTAACTTACGCCGCGGCAGTTGAGATACCATCAATGCGCACCCGGACAGTCGTAACCCCATTGCCCGCCGCTGTGACGGCGATGCCGACGGGATAGAGACCGACACCGGGCTGGGCAATCTCCTTGGCGGTGTCGTCCCAGGCCACGCGGTCGCCCGGATCGATGACCGTGGTCGCATCCTTGGGCAGATCGAACACGCCCGTGGTGGCGATCTCGGCGTCTTCGCCCTCTGCTGCGCTTGCGGCGACGATGCCAAACAGACTGCCGACCAGGAGGCCCTGGCCCGAGGTGACGCCGCCCACCGGCGCAGTAACGGTGATCATGTCGCCGTTCTGAATGTAGTTCTTCATGGATCAGACTCCCTTGCTGGATTGGATGCGAACGACGGAGACTTTGGCATCGCCGTTGTTGGCGATGCGCCGGTCGAGATCGTGGAGCGCATTGGCCATCTCCGCGTCGGTGGCATAGGTGACACGCTTGCCGTCGTATTCGACGGTGCGCACGCCCTTGTAGCGGGCCGCCATGAGGGCGTCCTGCCACTGGGTGAGTTGCGTGGTGTCGGTCATGGCTTACGCACCCGCATTGGCGAACCAGCCCCGGTGATCGACGAAGCCCGCACCGAAATCGAGGATGACCCGGATCTCGACCCCGTCCACGTCCCAACCGGACTTGCTTTCAACCTGCGGTCCTTCGTTGCCGCTGAGGTAAGCGAATTCCAGCCCATCGATCTCGGAAGGATCGGCGGTGATATACCAGCGCGTCGCTGAGGACAGGCGCGGCTCCACCACCAGGGTCAGGGATCCGGAAAACGGATTGACGTCGGCTGCCTTGGCAGGTGACACGGACGCCAGCCACTTCTCGGCTTCGGTCTCCAGCGCAGGCGGGACTAGCAGATACTTGGGCGTCACCCGGATGGTGCGATCCTCAATGCCCTTCTGGGTGCGGAGTGCCAAGCGCGCCGACGACAGGGTGGCGTCCGAGATGACGGCCCCGGTTCCAGCCTTGTTGCCGTGGTCGGCGTGGAACAGGGTCTTGTTATCGGTGAGCTTGGGACCGTTGCCACTGTTGGACTCCAGCAGATCGACCAGGATGCGGGCTTCGGTCTCGGCGGCAGCCTGTCCCATCCGGCGGGCGAGGTCGGAGAAGGCACCCAGATCGTCGTTCACAAGCACCTGACGAGTAATGCCGATCTTGCGGGCCCAGGTCTCCACCTTGTAGGCCTCGCGGGCCTCGGCCATGGTTCCGGCCTTGATCTCGCCGTGTTCGTTCAGCTTCTCCAACAGCGGAGCCTCGCCCAGCATGATCTTGTTCACCGAGCGGAAATCCCGAGCCGTGGTCTGACGGCCCAGTTGGCGGATGCCGGAAGGGGCGGCCTGATAGCTGTCGCGCAATACCCGGCCCACGGTGTCGCCGAGGATGATCGGGAAGTCCGACGTGGTGTGGAGCGCCCGGGTAATCAGGGTCGCGGGTGACAGGCCCGTGGTGGCGTCCCCACGCAAGGTCAGCAGTTCCTTGGCCATGTCCACCGGCGTCGCGTAAGCATAGCGCCGGGCGGGCTCCGAGAGATCATGGCGCGGATTGATCCGGGCGTAGAGGGCTTCGCCCATCTGGCGGCAGCGCAATGCCGGGTCGTCTTGGGACTCACCGATCTCAACACGGATCTGCTCCGTGCGGATGTTGGCACTGGATCGCTTGGCCAAGGCTTCGAAGGCGGCGCGACGGGCCTCGTCTGCATCAGCCTCGCGGTCGATCAGGTTATCGACGAAGGTCTGGTCCAATCCGGCCACACGGGCAATGGACCGGATCTCGGCGTTGAGCTGGGAGCGGTTCAGGGGGGCGCGAGTTTGCGTCTTCGCACCCGCCTCGGGCGTGGAAGGGGAAGTATCGGGCATGGTGTCCTCCATTCGAACATGAGCGCCGGGATCGGCGGGCGAGGGTACAAGGGAAATCTCGTGAGGTGTCCAGCGCACGGCGGTGCGCACACGGGAACCGTCTTCGGTGCTATCGGCCCAGTCTTCGACCGAATAGCCGACGCTGATATGGCGGAGGATCCCGGCGGTGACGTCCTGCCAGATGGGTTCCACCTCGGGTCGGGCCGAGAACTGCAGGGTTGCTGTGCCGAGTTTGCCGTCGACGGAAGCGTCACGGACGGTGCCTAGGACATCCCTAACGGCAGACTGGCGGTGTGCATCCAGTACGCTGGCACCAATGAGGCGGGAGAGATCGACCACCTTGGGATCCAGGCTCAGCTTCTCGATATAGGCTCCATCGAAGTCCCGGCGTTTGACGGCGGCCCCGGTCGACCAGATGACCTCGACGGTGCGTTCCTCCGTGTTGACCGACTGCGGCTTGAAGCTGGCGCGTCGGGTGATGAGAGAAATCGTGTCAGACATTGAGGGCCTCCGCATTCTGTTGGGGTTGGCCCGGCCCGAAGGTGAGGCCCATGCGGTCGGCGCGCTCCTTGTCGGCGGCGATCTCGGCGTCCACCTGTTCGGCGTCATAGCCGCGTTCGGAGATGGCCTGGGAGCGGGACTTCAATCCGGCCTCGATGGCCATGACCTCGGCCTGGACGTCCTTCATGGGATCCACATAGTCGAACTTGGGCGGCAGCCAGGTGCAGCCGAGGTAGGCGGAGGCATTGGCATCGAAGTCCCGGGCCGGGAGATCGCCCGACAGCACGGCCAGACGCACGAAGCGTTCCCACACCGGGCGGCAGAACAAATGGACGACCACGTTGTGCTGGAGTTGCTCCACACGGCGGCGGAACTCGATGAGCCCGGCGCGGATGGAGGAATAGGTCACGCCTTCCAAATCGCCCGAGACCAGTTCGTAAGGAAGGCCCAGTCCGGAAGCGATGGCGCGCAGGTGGTTCTTGACGAACGGCGCATAGGCGTCGTGTTCGGTCGGGTTGGAAAACCGGATGTCGGCACCGGGCGGCAGCGGGATCAGTGATCCCGGCTCCATGCCGACGGTGAGCACACCGGAATTGTTGGAACCCGACAGGCCGCCGACGGTGCCGTCGGGATCGGTGATGAAACCTGTGAAAAGCGCCGCGACCTTGGCCTTAACCAGGGCGGCGTCCTCGAACTGATCCAGTTCATGCAGGCGTAGCAGCACCGGAGCCAGCCAGGTGATGCCGCGCAGTTGCCCGGCGGCCAGCGGCTTGAACAGGTGAAGGCAATCGGCGGCGGGGATGCGCTGCGGGTCCATGCGGACAGGACCCAATGGGTCGCCCGGGCGGCACGACAACACCCGGTAGGCGACCCGGTGACCGGCAGAGTCAAACTCGATGCCGGCACGTATGCGCGCCCCGCCGCCGATATCACGATGCAGATCCGTCGGGACCTGGTCGCGATCCAGAAGTTCCAGTTGCAATGGAACGGAAGAAGAGGAATGAGGATCGACCCGCAGGCGGACGAAGCTCTCGCCGCTCTCGATCATGGCCCGGACCGCCATGGCCTGAAGGCCGTAGAAGTCAGCGAGGTCACCGGCGTCGGCGCTATCGGTCCAGCGGAGCCACAAGGCTTGTAGCGTCTCTCGCACGGCGCGGTCGGGATGGGTGGATTGCGGCTTGATGCCTGCGCCAACAACATTGCCGACCAGGCTGTCCACCGCCGCCGCGACCCAGGGGTTGTTCCGGGCATACCATCCGGCGCGTCGGGCAGCAGTAGTTGCACCGGCCAGGATCGCCGCGTTCAGGCCATCGACCGTGCGTGTGCCTTCCCAGCGGCGGCCACCGCCTGCCGCGTCAAAGGATCGGGTTCGGCCAATGCCGAGAAGCTTTTGAAAGAGAGTCCGCATGAGACCGATTGTCCCATGCGGCGGAATCACAGGCTATTCGGAGAGATTGGGAATGTTACGACAAAATTGGAAATATTCTGATGGTTTCCGTAGAGAAAGGAATTCGTTGCCTTTAGGCTTTCGCCATTGCGAAGGTGCGACAAAACGCGGTTTTTAGCGTGCGGCTACGGCCGCTATATGGGCTGCGAACTCTGTTACAAATGTCTTGAGCGATGTGAGGTCGCTCAGTTGAGAATATGCGCCATCCACTGCCGCGGTTCGTGGTGAGGCTAAGAATGTGGCGCTGGTATAAAGTCCCTCCTGTACGAGCTTTCGGCATAACAGATCGTAACGCGCCGAATAGGACGCCCCCTTGAACTCAGGAAAAACGGGAAAGTGAGGCTCGCTATCGCGGACCGGGGTGCGAGACGCTTCACAGTCCTCAAGCAGCATTACCCACCCCAGGAACGGGCGGGGTGCATCTTCACCGAGTGCACCATCTCGGTAAGCAGTCCAAAGATCGTGTGCCGTACCGATCGCTTCTTCCGACCGATTGTTGAAGTTGTTGCCGAAGGAGGGGCCGACCTGTGATTTGAATTCTAGGGTCAGAACTCATTAACACATAAATGATTCAATGTCCTGGAACAGAGGCA
>JAYQGD010000190.1:0-5771 GCA_038140415.1 Rhodospirillaceae bacterium | reverse complement strand
GTCCCAAGACCGCGACCGCCGCTCCGTTGGACATGGTGTTGGTGACAGCCGTTGTCAGAGCCGAAACGGCCGCCCAAAGGCCGAATCCTTCGTTCGCGCCGAACGGCTCAAGCAGACTCAGGAAGCTTACCGCAACCCATTCCGCCGCACCCGTCTGTTTCATCTCAATGCCGAGGGAGATCGCCGCACCGTAGAGCAGCACCACCCCCCAGTTCACGCCCGAGTTAATATCTTCCCACTTCACCAGACCGGCAACAAGGAAGGCCGTCGCCCCCAGGAGCGCCACGGTCCCCATCCCGACCTTGTCGGAAATCAATATCCAGCCGCAGAGCACGAGGAAAAATAATCCAACCGCCACCCAATCACTCCGCTTCATCGGCCCTTCGTTTTCGACCTGGGTCCGAAGTTTCACCACCGCACGGGACAGGTCTTTTTGCTCGGGCCGGAAGGTCATAAAGAGGATCAGCGTGACGAACGGCAATTGCAGCAGGAACATCGGATAGGCGAAGACCATCCACCGCACGTAATCGATGATGTACTTGGCCGTCTCCGGATTGCCGGGGTCATAGAAAAACTCGCGCCAATAGCCGATCATGATGGCGTTCCGCGCGCCGCCGGACGGCGTGCCGATACCGGCCACGGACGCGCCGTAGGCGATGGAAAACAGCAGCACCGCCGCCAGGTTTCTGACTTTGCGTGGATCGTCCGACGTGAGCGTCACCAGGGTTATGCCCACCGGCAGCATCATGGCCGCCACCGTGTGCTCGCCGATGAATGAGGCCAGCAGTCCCGACGTCGCCGAAATGCCGAAGCAAATATTGGAGGTCTTCGTGCCCGTCATCCGGACAATCAGCCAGGCCAGCCGTTTGTCCAGCTTTTGCTTCACCACGGCCACGGCCAGCATCAGCGAGCCCAGAATAAACAGCACCGAGTCATTCCATAGAGTCTTTGCCACGGTCGAGGAATCGAGGCCCAACAAGAACACCTGCCCCAGTATGATGAGCAGGGCCACGCCCGGCAGCGGAATGGGCTCGGTAATAAACATGATGGTCGCCATCACCGACATGGCGAGAACGATCATCCCCTCGTGGGAGAGATTATTGGGCAGCGGCAGGCTCATCATGATGCCGCCGACGATCAATGCGATGAAAAACCACCTCTTTTCCCACACAAAATGCAGGAAAAAGTCGGACATCAAGGAAACGACGGCGTCGTCCTTATGACTGGCGATCCTATGCTGCAAAGAGCTAAGGGCCTGAGGTGTTAAGCTCATAAATTACTCAATGGCGCCGGGCATCCGCCGATGGCCCCGGCAGGCTTTATGCGACCGCGCTGCGTAGTGCGCCGATGGTCGCCTTGTAGTCGTTCCCTTGGAACACGGCGCTGCCGGCCACGACGGCGTCAGCACCAGCTTCAATCACGGAGGCGACATTGTCGGGTTTTACCCCGCCATCGACCTCCAATTCAATATCCCTATTCCCGATTAACTGGCGAACGCGTTTTATTTTTTCAAGCTGCGAGGGGATAAAACTCTGCCCGCCGAAGCCCGGGTTCACCGACATCACCAGGATCAAGTCCACGGAATCGATGACATTCTCCAGCACCGTTTCCGGCGTCGACGGATTAATCGACACGCCCGCCTTTTTACCCAGGCCCCGGATGACCTGCAGATTGCGATGGAGATGGATATCGGCCTCCGCATGCACGGTAATGATATCCGCGCCGGCGTCGGCATAATCCGGCAGGTACGGACCTGCCGGGTCGATCATCAGGTGAACGTCGAAGGGTTTTTTGGTGGTGTGCCGGATCGCCTTAATGACCGGCGGACCGAAAGTCAGGTTCGGCACAAAGTGGCCGTCCATAACGTCGATGTGGATGTAGTCCGCGCCGGCTTCGTCGACGGCGCGAACCTCGTCTCCCAGTCTTGCGAAATCCGCCGACAGGATTGAGGGGGCAATCTTGAAGGCGGTCATCGTCCGGGCCGGCCTTAAGCGGCCTCTCCCATGTAGAGGGCGGCGCAGGCCGCGCTGTTGGCTTTGGCCCGTTCCAGCAATTTGGCCTGAGCGGCGCCGTTGTTAGCATTATCTCCCCCCCAGGCCTTCAACGCGCTTTCCTGCAGCGCCCGGCCATAGGAATAGCTGAGCACCCACGGCAGCGGACCGTGATTGGCGTTCATCGCGTTCAGGTGGGCGGACGCATCGGTTTCGCTCTGCCCGCCGGACAGGAACATGATGCCGGGAACGGCAGCCGGTACGCAGCGGCGCAGGCTGGCCACGGTCCGCGCGGCAACTTCCTCCACACCCGCCTGCTGGGGGCACTCTTTGCCGGAAATCACCATGTTGGGCTTGAGGATCATGCCTTCCAGCGCTACACCTTGGGCATAGAGCTCGGCAAACACGGCGTTCAGCGTATCCTCGGTGATCACCTCGCAAGTGTCGATGTCATGATCGCCGTCCATCAGCACTTCCGGCTCGACGATCGGCACCAGACCACCTTCCTGGCAAATCTTTGCATAGCGCGCCAAAGCATGCGCATTGACGTTGATGCAATAGCCCGACGGCATGTCCTCACCGATGGTGATGACCGCCCGCCACTTGGCGAACTTGGCGCCCAGCTCCACATACTCGGCAACCCGGTCGCGCAAACCGTCCAGACCCTCAGTGATTTTTTCATCTTCGGAACCGGCCAGCGCCTTGGCGCCGGCATCCACCTTAATGCCCGGCAGAATGTTCTGGCTGTTCAGGATATCGACCAGCCGGATGCCGTCCGCGGCGCTCTGGCGGATGGTTTCGTCATAGAGGATGGTCCCGCTGATGAATTTGCCCAGCCCGTCCGCTGTGAACAGCATGGTCCGGTAGTCCCGGCGGTTCTCCTCGGTCGACTCGACACCGATGGAATCCAGCCGTTTGGTGATCGTGCCGGTGCTTTCATCTGCAGCCAGCAGGCCCCGGTTATTGGAGACCATGGTCTGCGCAATGGTAATCAGTTGATCGATGTTCATTTTCCCACCTCCAATTTTCGTTAGCTGTCCTTCATAACAGCCGTTTAAACACGTTCCTTAACGGCGGCAACGACCGCGTCCGCGGTGATACCGAAATGCTTGTACAACTCGCCGGCCGGGGCCGACGCGCCGAAACCGGACATGCCGATAAAGGCGCCGGCCTCGCCCAGATACTTTTCCCAGCCCTGAGACACCGCCGCCTCGATGGCGACTCGGGGCGTAAAGCCCAGAACCGATTTGCGGTAATCAGCCGGCTGGGCGTCAAATAACTCCCAGCTCGGCATGGACACCACGGCGACATGAATGCCGTCCGCTTTCAGCGCCTCTTGCGCGTCCATCGCGATGCTCACCTCGGAGCCGGTCGCCAATATCGTGGCCTGACGCTCACCCTCCGCTTCAGAAAGCACATAAGCGCCCCGCGCGGAGAGATTGTCGTCCGTGTGTTCCGTACGCACGGTCGGCACCCCTTGACGGGTCAGGGCAATCGCTGACGGCGTGCCCCGGGATTCCAGCGCCATCTCCCAACATTCAGCAGCTTCCACCGCGTCCGCCGGGCGATAGACGTTCAAATTCGGAATGGCGCGCAAGGACGCCAGCGTCTCCACCGGTTGGTGGGTCGGGCCGTCTTCGCCTAGGCCAATGGAATCGTGCGTGAGCACATAGATCACCCGCTGTTCCATCAGCGCGGAGAGCCGGATCGCCGGGCGCATATAATCCGCAAACACCAGGAAGGTGCCGCTGTAGGGGATCACCCCGCCGTGCAGCGCCATGCCGTTCATGATTGCGCCCATGCCGAACTCCCGAACACCGTAGTGTACATAGCGTCCGCCGAATTCGCCGGGTTTTACGATTGTCGCTTCTTTGGTCTTGGTGTTGTTGGAGCCGGTCAGGTCGGCGGAACCGCCGATCATTTCGGGGATCACTGCGTTGAGCACTTCCAGCGCCTCACCAGATGCCTGCCGTGTCGCCCAGCCCGGTTTCTCCTCGGAGACTTTGGCTTTGTGGGCAATCACCGCATCCCGCCAACCGTCCGGCAGACTGCCGGCCATGGCGTCGTTGAACTCGTCTTCGCGGCCGGAGGACTTCAGCCGTTGGGTCCAGGCGTCCCGGTCACCCTGGCTGCGCGTGCCGGCCTCCCGCCAGGCGGCGAGAACATCGTCCGGCACATCGAAGGGTTCCGCGCTCCAGCCCAAAGCATCGCGGGTCAGCGCGATTTCATCATCGCCCAAGGGCGCACCGTGGGTCGAGGCGGTGCCTTGCTTGTTGGGCGCGCCGAAACCGATCACCGTCTTACAGGCGATCATGGACGGCCGGTCGGATTTCTTAGCCGCCTCAATGGCCGCAGCCACCGCGTCCGGATCATGGCCGTCCACGGAAGCCACATCCCAGCCGCTGGCGGCGAAACGCGCCAGTTGGTCATCGGAGACCGCCGTATCCGTGCCTCCGTCGATGCAGATACCATTATCGTCGAAGAGCACAATCAACTTGCCGAGGCCCAAGTGGCCGGCGAAAGAGATCGCTTCGTGGCTGACGCCTTCCATCAGGCAGCCGTCGCCGGCAATCACATAGGTATAGTGATCGACCAGTGAGTCCCCGAAGCGCGCATTGGCCATTCGTTCCGCCAAAGCCATGCCCACCGCCATGGTCAGCCCCTGGCCCAGCGGCCCGGTGGTGGTTTCGATGCCCGCAGCATGACCGAATTCCGGGTGGCCGGCGGTTTTGGAGCCCAACTGCCGGAAGTTCTTGATCTCGTCGATGGTCATGTCCTCGTACCCGGTCAGATAGAGCAGCGAATAGAGCAGCATCGATCCGTGCCCGGCGGAAAGTACAAACCGGTCGCGGTCGGCCCAATTCGGGTCCTTGGGATCGTGCTTTAGAAACTTCGTGTAGAGAACGGTCGCCACATCGGCCATCCCCATGGGCATGCCGGGGTGTCCGGATTTCGCCTTTTGCACCGCATCGGCGGACAAAAATCGGATGGCGTTGGCCATACCTGTTTGAAGAGATGACCCCGGCTGGGCGGCTGAATCATCGGAGGTGTCTACGGCAAGCTGGGATTGATTAGGCGTCATGTAATACTGGCTCCGGGAGAGAGGCAGGAGACCGGACGCGCGACGGAAAATGCCTGCGCGAAATCCGGATTGAGAGCGTTGTCTAACATGGCAAATAAGGAGCGTCGAATCGGGAGACCCGCGAGTCCGTAAACCGCTGATTTCTGTGGAAAATTGAGCCCGGATATACGCCCCTGCCCCGGCCCGTGCAAGACCGGAATCCGAATCAATCGGTGCTCAATTATTCCGCCGCCGCTGTGGCCTGCGGGGCGCCATCATCCCCCCTGGACTTTCGGCCCTCAATCAGGCCGACGGAGAAGGACATGATCGGCGGCACAAGCGCCAAAGTCAGCACTGCAGAGAGCGACAACCCGCCCAAAACCACAGAGCCCAATCCGCGATAGAGCTCCGAGCCCGCACCGGGGAACAACACCAGCGGCATCATGCCGAACACGGAGGTCAACGTGGACATAAAGATCGGCCGGATCCGATTCCGGGTCGCTTCCTCGATGGCAGCACTGGCCGCCATACCTTCTTCCCGAATATGGTGAAGGGTCTGATGGACCAGCAAAATAGCGTTGTTCACCACGATCCCGATTAGGATGATGAAGCCCATCATCGTCAGCATATCCAGCGACTGATTGACGAACATGTTGAGTATCGCCAGCCCCATCAGGCCGCCGGCAGCCGCCACCGGCACCGACAGCATGACGATGAAC
>JAYQGD010000189.1:0-5801 GCA_038140415.1 Rhodospirillaceae bacterium | reverse complement strand
AAACCGAATCCGACAATTTTAAGCCGTTCGCGAAGTGGAACGGGGCCATGGAAAGGATGGCCAAAGAACAATCCAACGTCGGGGCGTTTCAGAAACGCTTCAAGACCTGGGTCGCCTTTCTCAATACCCTGAAGGGCAAGGACAAAATGACCCAGATCAAAGAGGTCAATGCCTTCATGAACAAGTCCAAGTATATCCAGGACGCCAAAAACTGGGGCGTGAAGGATTACTGGGCGTCGCCCGGCGAATTCCTGGCCAAGTTCGGCGATTGCGAGGACTATTCCATCGCTAAATACATGGCGCTCAAATATCTGGGCCATGACCCGGAAGACATGCGCGTCGTGGCGCTGAAGGATTTAAACTTGAAGGTCGGTCACGCAATCTTGGTCTACTACTTCGAGGACCGGATCGTGGTGCTCGACAACCAGATCAAGATCGTCGCGGACTCACGCAAAATCCGCCACTACCAGCCGGTCTATTCGATTAATGAAAAGGCGTGGTGGCGCCACCGGGTCGGCTAGACTCTCACCGTCTTTATAGGTTTTCGACCAGGAACCAAACCTCGGTCTTCTCCGGCAGGTTGGCCCGGTTGACCAGCATGGTGTCCTTCTTCAGGAACTTGACCTGATAGCCCTTCTTCTCGGCAATGGCCGGGAAGGAATAGGCGCCGCCGAAATGCAGGTGCATGGGCATGACCACGCGGGGTTTGATCTGATCAATGATGTGCGTGGATTCCTCGTGGCTGAGCGTGTTCATCCCGTCGATGGGCACAAACAGGATATCGATCCGGCCCAGGTCCGAGACCTGCTTTTTGCTCAGGAAATGATGCAGGTGGCCCAAATGGGCGAGGCACAGGCCGGCGGCTTCGAACACGAACACCGAATTGCCGTTGGTCGCGCCGTCGCCGAAATTAAAGATGTTGGTCGGCAGGTTATAGACCCGCAGATCCATCAGCCGCACGTGATGCCGGGCAATGCCGCCTTTCGGGTCCCAGCCGCGCAGGACGTGCTTGATATCTGGATCGAACACATCGGTGTAGTGGCTGGTGTGGGAATTGTTCATGGTGATGATGTTGGGTACTTGGTCCGGAATGTGGAACCCGGCATAGTCGGTCGCCGCGGTCGCGCCCTTGGGCGTTTCGATCTGGAAGGTGGAATGGCCGACGAAGGTCACCCGCACATTGCCCGCCGGCACGGCCGTCGGCTGGAAGCTCGCCCGCTGAAACAGGGTCTGGTAATTCTCCACGATGCCCAGGCCGCACGGGATGTGGTTCGGGGCTTTCTGGGCTTGGGCCGGCAGGGTGGCCGCGAGGGCCAGGCCGGCGCCCATAAGCAATGATTTATAGCCGTTCAACATCAATCAGGCTCCCTTAAAATTGCGATCCGTCGCCGCCGTCCTGGGCGGTCATCACCAGAATCTCGGTTTTCATCGGCAATTTCTGACGGTCCAGGACGATCTTGGTCGACGACGTGCGTTTCACCGGATAGGCCTCCTTGGCGCGCTCCAGAAACTCCTGGATGGTGAACATGCCGTTATAGTGCATGGGGATGATCAGCCGCGGATTGATCCCTTTTAAGTTGTGCATCAGTTCCTGATAGCTTTGGGTGACCCGGCGGTCGACCGGCACCAGCATCACGTCGATCCGGCCCAGCTTGGTGAAGGCTTTCTGATCCAGAATATGCCGCAGATGCCCCATATGCCCGACGCACAGCCCGTGCGACTGGAAGATGAACATGGAGCTCGAATCCCAATAGGACCCGCCGGTCTCCGACAGGTTGGTCGGCAGGTTATAGACCCGGAGGTCCTTCATAATGATGTCGTGCTTGGGCGGCCTGCCGTCGGTCATGCTCCAGCCCCGGAGAACATGGCTGATCGACGGATCAATGATATCGGTGGAGTGATTGCCCCGCGCGATGTTCATGGTCGCGACATCGGGCAGGACCTTGGCCCGGTAGTAATCGTTGTAATCGGTGATGGCCTTCACGCCCGCCGGCGTCTCGATCAGAAAGGTCGAATGCCCGACAAAGGTGAGGGACAGCTGGCCCTTCTGGATATCCGCCGGGATGAACTTGGCCTGCTGCAGGAGGGGCCGGAAATGTTGATTGTCGACAAAGCCCGCACCGCACGGGAACCGGACCTGCTTGTCCGGCATCGGCGCCGGGATACGTTGCTGCGCGAGGGCGTCCGGTGCAACAAACAGCGCCAGTAGCGCCATGGAAATAAGGGAGGGGATTAGACGGCGGAACATCGGAACTCTCCACATTTAGGGTCCTGGAAGCGTCTCACAATCACCATCAGCCGTCTACGGCCAATCAGTCACAGACGCGTGTACGCGCATACTCAGGCTTAAACACTATCATGCATGGATTAAACGGCGGAGTCCCGATTATCCGTTGGGGGGAGACAAGTCCGGGGTTGATCCGTCCTGTCCTGCCTATGCTCGGTGTTTATTTCGACAGGCCAAACAAACGTTCGCCGTTTTGGTGAGCGATCTGGTCTGCCACGTCCTTGGGAAGATATCCGAGCCATAAGCGGTTTTCGTCAATAATGCCTTTTAACCCGAGCCAGCGCTGGACGTTCCACGTGTCCGATCCAACCATGAAGCGGTCAGGGTGCCGGAGGAACAAGGCCTTCCATTTAGGTTCAATACCATCGGCAGCCACAATGCCCTCGTCATCAAGGGTTCCAAATTCACGCAAAGAAAGGTCTGCCCAAAGGGCCGCATGCGTGTCCATCATCTGACTGACGACTTCGGGTGTATCGAAACCAGCATGTGCCCAAATAATCTTGACGTCAGGGGAAATCTCGAAGATACGCGTGATCACGTCGTGACGCGCATGTACGTGAAAGAAGAGGCCCTTGTCGGCGAGGCGGCGAATCCAATTTTGCAAGCGCGGATTGACGAGATTAATCGGCGAAAAGGTATGCACTTCGCCAAATCCCGGGTATTTGCCCGTCTCGAGCGCTTCCTCTGCGCGCCTCAACTGATCCGGCCTTTTGAACCAGGTCGCTCTGTCGGCATACACTTCGTAAGGCCTAGAAAACGGCACGATCCGAACGCGGGGATGCTCTTCACGCACCAGCTTCAATGTCCCCTCATCAGGTGTAGAGGATGTGAGCGCTCCGGTAACCCCGACTTGGTCCAAAAGACGCAGTGCCGTTGCTGCATCGACAGCGTCCCAAGCATCCTGCCAATAGTGTAGGTGGCCGTCAAATATTCGGCCTTGGTAAGGCTCGGCGGCGAAAACGGGTGAGGACACCGAGACAACGGCCGCCAGCACCCAAAACCTCATGGTTTTGTGAAGATTGAACATCTGGCGAAAGTCGAACATCAATGATTTATAGCCCAAAGTTGGATTTGTTGCCCCTGACAATTCTGGCAATGCAGGCCAAATTTCCGCTCCGGGCCATGAGCTGAAGAGATTGAGGACTTGGTAACTGGTCCGCAGTCTCGGCGATAACAGACGCCCCACCTTAAATCACCGGGCGGTCGAGCTCGAAAGTCTCTTTCGGGTCCTCGATTTCGATGGCCCAGAGATCAGGATCAAAGTCCCGCTGTTTGGCGATATAGGCGGCGGCGTCCTCTTCCGGGACAGGCGCGCCGTCGGCCGAACGGGCCTGCCAGGCGGCGTTGCCGTCCAGATCGGTGACCTGGGTGTAGAGCTTGCAGCGCCCGTCCATCAGGTTGATCTTGAGAATGACCGAGCCGGCTGACTCCTCGCCCTTATGCAGGACATAGAGGGGCAGGTTCAGCCGCTTGCATTGCTGCTGCTGGAGTTGCACCCAAAGCCGGGTTTTCAGCCGGGGAGATCGCATGACCGTCCGCGCCGGCCCGCCGGCAGGCGTTACGCCGCCGACGCGGCGTCCGCTTTCCGGCCCACCAGTTGGTCGTAGTCGGCCATCAGGTTCTGGGTCACTTCGCCGACGGTGAACTTGATGCCGTCGATCTCGCCCACCGGGGTGACCTCGGCGGCCGTGCCGGTGACGAAGATTTCCTGCGCGTCGTTCAGTTCCTCCGGCTTGATGTGCCGCTCGACGATCTCGTAGCCGCGCTTCTTGGCGAGCTCGATCACGCTTTGGCGGGTGATGCCGTTGAGGAAGCAATCCGGCGGCGGCGTGTGAATTTTGCCGTCCGGCATGATCAGGAAGATATTGGCCCCGGTGCCTTCGACCACATAGCCGCGCCAGTCGAGCATCAGGGCATCGTCATAGCCTTCCGATTCCGCCTGGTGCTTGGACATGGTGCAGATCATATAGAGACCGGCGGCCTTGGCGTGCACCGGCGCGCATTCCGGCGGCGGGCGGCGCCAATCCGACGTCTTCAGCCGGATGCCCTTCATCCGCGCTTCCGGGGAGAAATAAGACGGCCAGGGCCAGACGGCGATGGCCAGATGAATTTTGGTTTCCTGCGCCGACACGCCCATCATTTCGCTGCCGCGCCAGGCGACCGGGCGGACATAACCGTCGACGATGCCGTTGGCTTCGCAGGCGTCGATGCAGGCCTGATCCACTTGTTCCAGCGTATACGGAATTTCAAAGCCCATGATCCGGGCGGATTCGAACAAGCGCTCGGTATGTTCCCGCAGCTTGAAGATCTTGCCGCCATAAACCCGCTCGCCCTCGAACACACTGGACGCATAATGCAGCGCGTGACTCAGGACATGGAGGTTGGCCTCCCGCCAATCAACCATCTCACCGTCGTACCAGATCACCCCGTCGCGATCATGAAAGCCTTCCGAAGACATGTAATTATCTTTCCCTGGTTAAGGTTTTTACGAAATGATGTTGCCTCAAGTATCATTCTCTGGCATATATGTCAACATCACTGACATATATTTTTGATGATGGACGCACCGGCACCCAACCAAGGCACGACCGATTATTCCGACGACGAGCTGCGGCTCGCCATGGAACTGCTGTTCTATGCGTACCGGGATTTCACCGGCCCGCCCGACGAAATCTTAGCAGCGTTTGATTTCGGCCGGGCCCATCACCGGGTGATCCACTTTGTCGGGCGCAATCCGGGGATCACGGTCAGCGAGTTGCTGAGCATCCTGCGGATCACCAAACAAAGCCTGTCGCGGGTGCTGGGCCAGTTGATCCAGGAAGGGATCATCAAACAGACCCAGGGCACCGAGGACCGCCGCCAGCGGCTGTTAAGCCTCACCGACAAGGGCAAGGACCTGGAGGAGCGCGTCTCCCGGGACCAGCGGGAGATGATCGCCCGGACCTTTCGCGACGCCGGCCCGAACGCGGTCGAGGGCTTCCGCAAGGTGCTCCGGGGCATGGTTGCCGACCAGGCCGATGCGGAGAAATTCGGATGATCACCGAGGCGGCGCATATTCTTGTGGTGGATGATGATCACCGGCTCCGGGATTTGTTGCAAAAGTATCTCAGTGAAAACGGCTTCCGGGTTACCGCGGCAGAGCATGCGGAGGATGCGCGCGCCAAGATGGCGAGCATCGCCTTCGATTTTCTGGTGCTGGATTTGATGATGCCCGGCGAGAACGGGATCGAGTTCGCCAAGTCGGTGCGGGCCGTTAACTATGTGTCCAAGGATGTGCCGATCCTGATGTTGACCGCCATGGCGGAGACCGATGACCGGATCAACGGGCTGGAGGCCGGGGCCGACGATTACATGGTCAAACCGTTCGAGCCACGGGAGCTGTTGCTGCGGATCAACTCCATCCTGCGCCGCATCCCCCGTGAGGAACTGCCGGAGATCATGGAGACCCGTTTGGGCGCACTGGTGTTCGACATGACCCGCGAGGAGCTGCGCGAGGGCGAGACCATCGTGCCGC
>JAYQGD010000188.1:0-5837 GCA_038140415.1 Rhodospirillaceae bacterium | reverse complement strand
GTGTAGGCCCCCGTAAATACCCCCATCAGCCGTAGCCGCTGCAGATAGGTTTCCGGTGCGCCTTTGCCGTTGATCCGGCGATACAGCGCCGGCCACAGGAAGAGCTCCGCCACCATCCGGTGGTAGCTGGCGGAACCTTCAAAATCGACGCCGTCGGGATGCACTTGGCGGAATATTTCCTGCACCAGAATGCGCCACCCCTTTTGCTCCCAAGTAATCGCACGATCGCCTTTCCCGAAGAACTCACCGGCAAAAACAAGGGCGGCCGCATCGGCCGTCAGATGGTTGCCGTTGATCCCAAAGTCCTCGAGATAGCGCTCGCAAAAAACCGCATGGTCGTAGAGGCTACTCAGGAAATGAACCTGGAAAGGCTCCTCCCGCCAAGCCGTTGACCCCTTGAACACATGAAAGAACCAGGTCCAGGTGACTATCCGCATGGCCGCTTCCATGGCCACGCCCCAATTGACGCTCCGGGCGTAGGGGTTCTCGGCAATCCAGTCACTGATCAGATCGCGCACGAACGCTGCATACTTTTCCTCGCCGGTCAGTTGGTAGGCTTGGGCAACGGGGATCGCCCATTGCAGCCGGGACAGTTCCCACGGCACCTTCACGTCGCACACGGTTCCCGATTTCAGGATATCGATGTCGCGGAAGAATGCCGGCGGCCAGGTCACATCGTTCTTGAAGTCCGTGTGCCAGTCGATCTTGCCGCCCAGCGCCCGCGGGCCGGAACCCAGCAGGTCCACCTGCCCCCGCATGGCCAGATCGGCGGCATCGAAAATCCGCGCACTGTCACCCGGAATAATCTTGTCGAGGTCTGACGCAGACCATCTCTCGTGAAAGACCGGATGTGTGCCGTTGGCAATCCGCACCCACAACTCGCCAAGCGTCGCCGCATTGAACGTCGCGGACAGGCCCTTTTGACCAAGCCGGGCCGACGGCGTGCCGCGAAGCCGATCCGCCAGGGCGCGGCGCTCGTGCCCCGCCTGGCGCAACAGTTCACCGGGCGACCGCCGCGTGGCGCGCTTTAAACGGTTGAGCCAAAGATCAATCATGGTCGGAAAATGCGGACAATGTGATTAACATTTCAAGAACGGCCAACGTAGATTGGCAGAGTAGCCAGCGGGCCCCGCCGTGGCCATGAATTGTTTGCCCCGGTTCCGGCGGGCCAGTAACGTGGCGCCATGCTGACACGTCCCATTCCCTCCACCGGAGAGCCGCTGCCCGTGATCGGGCTGGGCACCTACCGGTCATTCAACGTCTCTATCAATCCATTCAAGAAGAAGGATTTGCAGGAAGTCCTGCGACTATTTTATGCCGGCGGCGGGCGATTGATCGATTCTTCGCCCATGTACGGCAAGTCGGAGGCGGTGATCGGCGAGGTGCGCCAAGGCGTACCCGGCGACGAAAACGCTTTCATGGCCACCAAGGTGTGGACCAGCGGCCGGCAAAAGGGCATCGACGAGATGGACGCGTCGTTCCGCAAGATGGGCTGCGACGGGCATATGGAGCTCATGCAAATCCATAATTTAGTTGATACGGAAACCCATCTCGCAACCCTGAAAGAATGGAAGGCCGCCGGCAAAATCAAATACATCGGCATCACCCATTATACCGAGAGCGCCTTCGGTGAGATGGGCCGCTACATCAAGCAGGAACCGGAGATTGATTTCTGCCAATTCCCCTACTCCATCGACCGGCGGGCGGCGGAGGACTATTTCCTGGACCTCTGCGCCGATCATGGCGTAGCGACGCTGATCAACCGGCCTTTCGAACAAGACGGCCTGTTTGCCGATGTCCGCCGGGCGCCCCTGCCCGAATGGGCCGGCGAGATGGGCATTACAAGCTGGGCCCAATATTTCCTGAAATACCTGCTGTCCTTCGAGGCGGTCACCTGCTTGATCCCAGCCACCGGCAACCCGGAGCACATGGAGGATAACCTGAAAGCCGGCCTGGGACGCCTACCGGATCGCGCAGAACGCGCCCGGATGGTGGCCTATTTCAACTCAATATAACATTCTGTGATGTGAATCACATCAATTTAGGGGTATATACGTATATAACTATCGCAACGATTCGCTGGTGTGCGTGAAGGCGAACGAGACAACGATAAGAAAGGAACCCCCTCATGAACTTTGTGGAACGACGATTTCCCGAAGAGCGCCGTACCGGCCAGGAACGCCGGAGCGGCAAGGACAGACGAGCGGAAGAAGGCCGCCAGGTGAAAGGCCGCCGCGCGGAAGGGAGTGACCGCCGCGATGAAGACCGGCGCAAAGCCTGCGTGAGCTGCGGCAACGCCTATAAACCCAGCTCCATGGGCTCAACAAGCCGCGGCTGCCGGACGGCGGCGCTGCGCTCTCCCTGTATCTTTTAAGCCGGCGCCGAACCGCTTTCTTTGACCTGACCCGCCGCGCCTGATATTGGCGGCGCATGGAGACCCTACTTAAGAAAACCGGCATTGAAGCCGTCCTGTTCGATCTGGGCGGCGTGATCATCCAGTTTCAGCCCGGCGACTATTTTCACCACATGCTCGGCATGACCGAAGCCGACCCAGCCCCTGCCCGCTGGGACTCCTGCCAATGGGTGAAAGAATACGAGAGCGGGCGCTGCGACCGGCAGACGTTTGCCGAGAACATGGTCGAAGACTTCGGCCTGGACGTCCGCCCCCAAGAATTTATCAACCTCTTCCGCCGCTGGCCCAACGGCATGTTCGATGGTGCGGCCGGCTTGGCCCGGGAACTCTCAGAGTTTGTTATCGTTGGCTACCTGAGCAACACCAACGAATGCCATTGGTGGGAACAGACGTAAGCCCAAGCCATCCGCGGCCTGTTCGGCGACAATGCGTTTCTGTCGTTCGAGCTCGGCGTCATGAAACCGGGCCTGGAGATCTACGCTAAGACCCAAGAGGCGCTGGGCCTGCCGTCCGAAAAGATCATGTTCTTCGATGACAGGGCAGAAAACGCCGCCGCCGCCCGCGAGGCCGGCTGGCAGGCGCACCATGTACGCGGACCACTTGAGGCGCGCGCGGTCATTGAGGGGCTGGGGGGATAGCAAGTCACACCGTGACATACGCCTACCGATATTCACCCACCCCCACCCTCGAAACGCTGCGCGTTTCTTGACCTCCCCCGTCATAGGGGGAGGTTGGATACTGTGCTGCGACCTAAAAACGTAAACTCCTTCCCCCCATGCGGGGGAAGGTGACCCGAAGGGTCGGATGGGGGGATTCAATTACGTAGGATGGATCCCCGAGAACTGCTGCGCAACTCGGGGATGACGAATGAAGAGGAGTGCTTCTCAAAAATTTAGTCATGCGCGGACGGCGACGAAGGAGCCTGATCCGCGTACCCATTTTTGATTGAAGGTGGGTCCACGGATCACGCCTTCGGCGGTCCGTGGATGACTAGTTTTTATATGTCTCCGTATGCCGGAGACTTCTGATGGCGGCCAGAGTTACCCCCTAACCCGCATCTTCCTCGACCTCTTGGGTGCCGCCGGCGTCGCGCTGGTAGTTCGTATCGATGTACCAGCAGACATAGTCCATCAGGCTCATCGGCTCGTACTGCGCCGGGTTGGCGTCGCTGACACAGCTTTCCAGCGCATTGGACATCGTGTCCGGGCTCGGATTAAAGAACGTGGCGATGGACAGCCGATCGGTTTCCGGCGGGATCACCCGGTGCGGGGTCGGGATGAACCGGCCGTTGGACCAGCGGTTCAAAAACTCACCCGTATTCACCAGGATGCCTTCGTCAATGTACTTGGCGTCGATCCACTGTTTTTCTGGGGTCAGGATTTGCAGCCCCGGTACTTCGGTGGTCGGCAGCATGGTGAGGAAACTGTGATCGCTGTGGGGCGCGATACCGTATTGATTTTCTTCCGGCTCCACCGCCGGGTAGTGCGCATTGCGGGACCACATGACCGGGTCCTCGAAATACTTGTCGAAATAGTCGGGCGCCAGCTCAAGCGCGACGGCGAAGATCGGCAGCAGTTTGCGGCCCAGCGCCACGATGTCCTGCTGATAGTCGACGATGGCGTCGCGGAATCCCTCCAGCCCCGCCGGCCACTGGTTGGGCCCGACAAAGCGGGTGCCGGCCTGGATCAGCGGATGATCGTCGGGCCGGTCCAGCGCCGTGATCAGCGTTTCATTCAAGTCTTTCTTGGTGTTCTCGTTGATGATCGAGGTGATGTACTTGGTGCTTTTGGCCGGCACGTATCCGACGGAGAGATGATTGATCTTGTATTTCATCTTCTCTTCGACAGGTAGATCGAAGAACCGGTTGAGCTGCTCATACACGCGGGTCAGCTTGTTCCAGGAGACGCCGTGATTGATCACCGCCCAGAAACCCAGGTTCTCCTGGATATGGCGGACTTTCTCACCTAGTTCCTGCAACGCCCCCTCTTCCCCGGCCATATACGGTCCCAGGTCCAGGGTCGGAATTTCTGTATACACGTCGCTGCCGCTGTTGATCTTGTTCATCGGAATCACTTCCTGCATTTTAAGTCGCCGGTTAGATAGCGCTCAATATACGCAAATCAATCTGAAATTTCGAGACCGCACCTTGATCAGGCGCTATCCTGTATATCCTCGACAGCTGCCGAAATTCAGCTATTTTGCGCGCCTCGCGACCGGAGAGGACCGTGGCAGACAAGATACCTCAATTCAACGGAACCGATCAGACTGCCGGACACCGCGACGTCTGGCGGCTGGCCGGCCCGATCATCCTGGCGAACTTGTCGACCCCGCTCTTGGGCGCGGTGGATACAGCTGTCATCGGGCATTCCGACCACGTCTATAATCTGAGCGCCGTGGCCATCGGCTCCACCATCATTCACTTTCTATTTTGGGCATTTGGCTTCCTGCGCATGGGGGTGACCGGCTTCGCTGCACAATCCCGGGGCGCCAATGACGCGCCGGAAGTCCGCGCCCTGGTTCTCCGGTCCCTAGCCATCGCCTGCGGCGTCGGCGCGCTGCTGTGGCTTCTGCAAGTCCCCATCATTACCCTCTCGCTGACTTTGTTTGACGGCTCGAACGAGGCCAAGGACCTCGCCACCGAGTACTTCCAGATCCGGATTTGGAGCGCGCCTGTCGTGCTGATCAACTATTGCCTGATGGGCTGGTTCATCGGCATGCAGAACACCCGCGCGGTGCTGTTTATCCAAGTTCTGATGAACGGACTGAACATCATCCTCGATCTCTACTTTGTACTCGCCCTGGAATGGGGCGTGGCCGGCGTCGCCGTCGCGACCGTGATCGCCGAAGTTGTCGCGACCCTGGCGGCGATCTGGCTCTACCGGCGGGAGATCGCCAGGTTCGATCCCGGCGGGCGGGCGGCGGCGCTATGGCAGCCGGCCAAAATCAAGCGGATGCTGTCGATCAACTTCGATATTTTCATCCGCACCATCTGTCTTCTGTCCGCTTTCGCCTTCTTTACCTCGCAAGCCTCCGGCTTCGGCGACGCGACGACGGCGGCCCATCTGGTCCTGATCCAGTTCCAAGGATTTTTATCGTTCGGCCTGGACGGATTTGCCCACGCGGCGGAGGCCCTGGTAGGCGGCGCCATCGGCGCGAAGAAGCGGGAGGAGTTGAGGAATGCGGTCAAGGTAGCCAGCCTGTGGGCCATTCTGATCGCCGTCGGCTACGCGCTCGTCTATGCGGTCCTGGGCGATCTTATCATCGCCGTGCTGACCGGCATGGAAGACGTGCGGGACATCGCCGGGCAGTACCTGCCGTGGATTATCCTGTCACCCGTGATCTCCGTCTGGTCTTTTATGCTGGACGGGGTGTTCATCGGCGCAACCTTCAGCCGGGAAATGCGCAACGGCATGATGATCTCGCT
>JAYQGD010000187.1:0-5848 GCA_038140415.1 Rhodospirillaceae bacterium | reverse complement strand
GGATGGATGGGTGACAATGCAGGTAGTCATGACAGTGCCGATCAGCGATGCGCCGGATTGCACCAGGGAACCGCTTTCCGGTTCCGGGCGAGACAAAGGGCGCATTTCAGCTTCAGCGGAATTTCTCCATTGTCATAGCGGGATTGCAGCAAGGTTACAAAGGCCGCCGGATTGGCCGGATCAACCTTCACCCCGGAAATCGGCGCGCCGACCAGCGGCGGATCATTGAATCCCAATTTTTTGAACACGCGGACCGTAGCGGGATGGACCGCCTGGGTAAAGAAACTGGTGATGGCGTTGCCGGTTTCCTCCATGGCCGCGCCGAACATCCGGGTGACAATGATATTGGCCAGGCCCCGCCGGCGGACATCCCCGGCGACCACGATGGAATCCAGCTTACAGGTAAACGTGCCGTCGGTCTTACCGGGGATCAGCACGACGCACACCGCCGCGCAGAGCTTGCCGCAGCCATAAAGCCCGATATGACGGACATCGCCCGTCTTATCCGCATCACCGTCATAGACCGTGGCGATGGGGCCGACCTCGTCGGACCGGCCATGCTGCTTGGCAAAGGTCTGAAAAGTCTCCCGGTCGAGACTGTGGAAGGTCATTCCGTCATCTGCCGGGCCGGGCGTTGATCTCTGTGCGTCAACTGGTTTCATATCTTGTATTTTGGCTTCCGGGCCAGTGAATTCAACCGGTTATCACATGGCGTCAAATGGCGCTCACATCCCGGTAATCCAGGGAATTACCGCTTGCAAATGCGCGGCAACTTGTCATCTTGTCGCGTGCTGTCTCAGACACCATCCCGGACTTATTTTTCAGGGGACCTATGATGAAAATCGGAGTGCCGAAAGAGCGGCTTCCACATGAACATCGGGTGGCTGTATCACCCGAGACGATCAAGAAATTCGTGCAGCTCGGATTTGACGTTGCCGTCGAAACCGGCGCGGGCGAGGGCTCGTCTTTCAGCGATGATGTGCTGAAGGACGCCGGCGCAACGATTGCGCCTGATGTCGCCGGTGCAATTTCCGATGCAGATATCGTGCTGAAAATCCGTGCGCCCATGACCGGCGGCGAGGTGGACGAGCTGGGCGCCATGAAAAGCGGCGCCATGCTGATGGCGCACCTCAACGCCTTGAACGATGCGGATCTGGTGGCTGCCATGAACAAGCAAGGCGTCTCGGCCTTCGCCATGGAGCTGTTGCCCCGGATCACCCGGGCCCAGTCCATGGACATCCTGTCCTCCCAGAGCAACCTGTCCGGCTACAAAGCCGTGCTGGACGCCGCCGGGGTATTGGGCCGGGCCTTTCCGATGATGATGACGGCGGCAGGCACCATTCCGCCGGCCAAGGTGTTCATTATGGGCGTCGGCGTTGCCGGTTTGCAGGCCATCGCCACGGCCAAGCGAATGGGTGCGGTGGTGACCGCGACGGACGTGCGGCCCGCGACCAAGGAACAGGTGGCCAGTCTCGGCGGTAAGTTCCTTGAGGTCGATGCTGAGATGGAGGCCGAGGCGCAGACCGAAGGCGGCTACGCCAAGGAAATGCCGCCGGAATATTTCGAAAAGCAAAAGGCGGTCGTCGCCGAACACATCAAAAAGCAGGACGTGGTGATCACCACGGCGCTGATCCCCGGCCGGCCCGCGCCGACCTTGGTCACCGAAGACATGGTCAAAAGCATGCCGGATGGTGCGGTGATCGTAGATCTGGCCGTGGAAGCCGGCGGCAACTGCGAAATCTCCGAATACGGCGAAGTGGTGAAGAAGCACGGCGTGACCCTGGTCGGCCACGCCAATGTGCCCAGCCGCGTCGCGGAGGATGCGAGCAAGCTGTTCGCCAAGAACCTGTTGAATTTCATCACCCCCGTGGTCGATGCGGAGTCCAAGCAGCTCAATATCGATTGGGAGGATGAGATCATCCAGGGCACACTCATTTGCCGGGACGGCAATGTCGTCCACCCGGCGCTGACGTCGAAGGAGGGGTAAACTTGAACCCGTCAAATATGGCAGCCCAGGCCGCGGAAGCCGCCGGCGCCCCCGATCCTTTTATTTTTCTCTTCACGGTGTTCGTCCTCTCGGTGTTCATCGGCTTCTATGTGGTTTGGAGCGTCACGCCCGCCCTGCATTCGCCGCTGATGAGTGTGACCAACGCTATTTCCTCCGTGATCATTGTCGGCGCCTTGATCGCCGCCGGTCCGGCCGATCTCGGCTTTTCCAAGGTCATGGGTTTCGTTGCCGTCGCTCTGGCGTCGGTAAACATCTTCGGCGGGTTCATCGTTACGAACCGCATGCTGGCGATGTTCAAGAAAAAAGAACGTAAGTAGGGGGCCGGAACATGAGTGATGATCTGACAGGTTTCCTCTACCTCGCCGCCGCGGTCTGCTTCATTTTGGCGCTGCGCGGCCTCTCCTCGCCGGTAAGCGCCCGCCAGGGCAACTTCTTCGGCATCGTCGGCATGATCATTGCCGTGGGCACGACCTTGGCCGATCCGGGCGTTCTCAGCTTCCAGCTGATCATCGCCGGTGTGGTCATCGGCGGCGCCATCGGCACGGTGATTGCGCTGAAGATCCAGATGACGGCGCTGCCCCAATTGGTGGCTTTCTTCCACTCGCTGGTCGGATTGGCGGCGGTGTTCGTGGCGGCTGCCGCGTTCTTCTCGCCGGAAGCCTATGGCATCGGCACCAAGGGCCATATCGGCACGGCCAGCCTGATCGAAATGTCGTTGGGCACGGCCATCGGCGCGATCACGTTCTCGGGCTCCATTATTGCGTTCTCCAAGCTCCAGGGCATCATGAGCGGCGCGCCCATCGTGTTTAAGGGCCAGCACCCGCTGAACGCCCTGATCGGCATCGCCATCGTCGGACTGATCGTCTGGCTGGTGCAGAGCAACAGCGATCAGGCCTTCTGGGCCATCGTCGTGCTGTCGCTGCTGATCGGTTTCCTGATCATCATACCCATCGGTGGTGCGGATATGCCGGTGGTGGTGTCCATGCTGAACTCGTACTCCGGCTGGGCGGCCTGCGGCATCGGCTTCACGCTGAGCAACTCGGCGCTGATCATCACCGGCGCGCTGGTGGGCTCCTCCGGCGCGATCCTCAGCTACATCATGTGTAAGGGCATGAACCGGTCCATCTTTAACGTGCTGCTGGGCGGCTTCGGCGGCGACTCCGCGGCGGCGGCCGGGCCTGCCGGCGCGCAGGCCGACCGGGCGGTTAGATCCGGTTCCGGCGATGACGCGGCCTTCATCATGAAGAACGCCAGCAAGGTGATCATCGTGCCGGGCTACGGCATGGCGGTCGCCCAGGCGCAGCATGCGCTCCGCGAAATGGCTGACGCCCTGAAAGAGGAAGGCGTCGATGTCTCTTACGCGATCCACCCGGTGGCGGGCCGCATGCCCGGCCATATGAACGTGCTGCTGGCCGAGGCCAATGTGCCCTATGACGAAGTGTTTGAGCTGGAAGAGATCAATACCGAGTTCTCGACCGCCGACGTCGCCTTTGTGATCGGCGCCAACGATGTGACCAACCCGGCGGCCAAGACCGATCCGGCCAGTCCGATCTACGGCATGCCCATCCTGGAGGTGGAAAACGCCGGCACGGTGCTGTTCATCAAACGGTCCATGGCGTCCGGTTATGCCGGTGTGGATAACGAGCTGTTCTTCCGGGACAACACGATGATGCTGTTCGGCGACGCCAAGGCGATGACCGAATCCATCGTCCAGGCCCTGGATTAAGCCCTAGGTCTAGCGCGGAGGCGGCTTACTTAGCCGCCATCCGCAACGCGCCGTCGAGGCGGATGGTTTCCGCGTTCAAATAACGGTTCTCGAAAATGTGCATGGCCAGCGCCGCGTACTCGTCGGCGTGCCCTAGGCGTTTGGGGAAGGGGATACTGTCGCCCAGGGACTTCTGCGCCTCTTCCGGCAGATTATCCATCAGCGGCGTGAGCAACACGCCCGGCGCAATGGTGCAGACCCGGATGCCCAAGTTGGCGAACTCCCGCGCGATGGGCAGGGTCATGCTGTGGATGCCGCCCTTGGACGCGCTGTAGGCCGCCTGACCGATCTGGCCGTCAAAGGCGGCGACCGAGGCGGTCATGATCACTACGCCCCGTTCCTGGTCATCCAAGGGCTCCAGGTTCTGGGCCTCGGCGGCAAACAGCCGGGTCGCGTTGAACGTGCCGATCAAGTTGACCGAGATGATTTTGCTGTAGAGACCGAGATCATGGGGGCCGTTGCGCCCGACCACGCGGGACGCCATGCCGATGCCGGCGCAGTTGACCAGGATTCGCGCGGCGCCGTGGGCGTCCTTGGCGGCGTCCAGAGCCGACTGGGTGCTGGCCTCGTCGGACACATCGCAAGACGCAAACACGCCGCCCAGTTCCTTGGCGACCATTTCGCCCCGTTCTTCGTTCAGGTCGAGAATGCCGACCTTGGCGCCGTTGGCGGCGAGCATGCGCGCCGTGGCCTCGCCCAGTCCGGAAGCGCCGCCGGTGATGACAGCCGGGATACCGTTTACGTCCATGATGATGTTCCTTTTCCCCAGAGGTTTTATCTTGTCTTAATGGTCGTGAATTTGGCGGAAGGATCAAGTACTTTTCAGGGTCGATAGGCTTTCCGCAAAGGATCAATCGTTGGGCCGGCTTCCTTTCGTTCATGAGACAGTGGTGCATATGCTGGCAGATGCCGGCGCGCGAGCAGGAAACGCCATGGCAATCACCTGCGAGCGGGAGAGCCTGACCTATACCGAATTGGTCCGGTGTGCGGGAGGGTTCGCCGCTGAGCTCCAGACCTTGGGCGGTCCGGGTGACCGGGTCGCCTTGATCTGCGGCAATTCGAACGACATGGCGGTTGCCATGTTTGCCGTCCATGCCGCCGGCATGCAGGAAGTCCCGGTCAATCCGATTTATACCCGCCGAGAGCTTCAGCATATCCTGCAGGACGCCGCGCCGGTGGTAATGGTGTTCGATGAGACCGCCGCCGGCTTCGTCGAAGAACTGGCTGAAGAACTAAACATAATTCATCGGATCAAAGTCGGCGGTGATGACGGCCGGCGGCCGACCAAATGGCGCGACGATGAAACGGCCACACTGCCGGACCCCTTTCCGGATCCGGACAGTTTGGCCACGCTCCAGTATACCGGCGGCACCACAGGGCTACCGAAGGGCGTGAATATCACCCACCGGCAGCTCTCGGTGAATCTCAGCCAGCGGGAGGCGGCGTGGCCCACCAGAAAAGACCAGGAAATTGTGCTGTGCGTCATGCCGCTGTTTCATGTGTTCGCCAGCAGCATGTGCCTCCATCTGGCGGTCTACTGCCGGGGCGCCATGATTATTCGCCGGCGGTATCACCCGGAGGCCGTATTGGACACGATCGAGCGGGACCGGGTGACCCTCCTGCCCGTGGGGCCGACTATTTACAATGGGCTGATGTCCCATGAACGATTTGCGGCGACGGATTTCTCCAGTCTCTACCGGGCCTATTCCGGGTCCGCCCCATTGCCGGAAGAAACCTTACGGCGCTGGGAGGAAGCGACCAGCTGCCAAATCCTGGAAGGGTACGGCCAGTCCGAGGCCGGGCCGGTCCTGACGGCGAACTTCGATGACCGGCCCATTGTGCCGGGCTCCGTGGGCCTGCCGCTGCCCGAGACCGAGATTCAAATCGCCGATGTGGAAACCGGGATGACCCGGTTGGCTGCCGGTGAAGAGGGGGAGGTGATTGCCCGTGGACCGCAGATTATGTCGGGATACCGCAATCGCCCGGAGGAAACAGCCACGGCGCTCAGAGATGGCTGGCTCTATACCGGCGATGTCGGCCGGCTGGATGAACACGGCATCCTCTATATCACGGAC
>JAYQGD010000186.1:0-5849 GCA_038140415.1 Rhodospirillaceae bacterium | reverse complement strand
CTCTTTTGTTTCGCCGCCACCTGCGTCGCGACCTACTATCATTTCGCGCTCGACCGGCCGGCGCCTTACGCGTTTTTCCCTCTCCCCAAACTGTTGGGCATTATCGGCGGCATCGGCCTGCTGATCGGCCCCGCCGGGCTGATCTGGCTAAAATCCAAGGCGGAGAAAGCGCCCTTGGATGACGGATCGACACCGATGGAAATGGCCTTTCTGGTCATGCTGTTCCTGACCAGCCTTACCGGGCTCGCTCTCTATGTCCTGGGCGGCACCCATGTGGTTGGGCTGATGCTGGTGATCCATCTGGGTGCGGTCTCGGGCCTGTTCCTCACCATGCCCTACGGCAAGTTCGTGCACGGGCTCTATCGGCTGATTACCTTGATCGCCCACGCGCGGGAACAACAGCTTGATCAAAAGCTGGCGGGGACGAAATAGGACTAAAGGAAAATGCCATGTCCAACCTCGCCTACGACCTGACACTCTACCGGGACCGATTTGCCGCCGGAGCCACGGGCTCGCCCGGGTACAGTACACCGGTGACACTTATCTACTTGGTCGAGGGCAACGTCAGTGCGGACGGCGGCACGCTTTCCGCCGGCGAAGGGGGCCGCATTCAAGACCCGGCCTCGGTCGAACTTTCCGGCGAGGCGACGGAGCTGGTCCGTTGGGAGATCACACCAGCCGGCGGCCCGGCTAAACTCGCCGCCCACGCGGACAACAGCCGCCTGTTGCTGTCCAAGCCGATCACCCTGCCCGGCGCAAATTTCGGGCTGCGCATGGATACGGTGACCTTCCCACCCGGCACACGGGCGTATCGCCATATCCACGCGGCGGCCGGCATTCGCTATCTGCTGAGAGGGTCTTTGGAGATCAACGCGACCCACGGCATTGATCTGATACTGGCCGGCCGGCCCTGGTTCGAAGGCATCGAAGACCCGGTGCTGGCCATCGCGGATTTAGCGGTGGAAAGCCAATTCGCCCGGGTCCTGGTCCTGCCGGAAGAGTATCTCGGCAAGCTGACCATCACCTACATCGACCCGGCCGACGACGACAAACCCCGCGAACAGATCAACAAGCGATTGGTGGACGAACCGGCGAGTGTTTAACATCTAAAGAGAGTTTAAAAACCGGATCAGTGCCGCCCGGTTTTCGGCTGCCATTTTCTTAAATCGGTTCCGAGCTGCAGCTCCCTCGCCGCCGTGCCAGAGGATAGCTTCGGTCAGGTTTCTGGCCCGGCCGTCGTGCAGAAAGTTCGTGTGGCCGTTGACGGTTTCCTGCAGGCCGATCCCCCAAAGAGGTTGTGTGCGCCATTCTGTACCCGTCGCCTCAAAATCGGGCCGACCGTCGGCGAGCCCCGCCCCCATATCGTGCAGTAATAAATCGGTGAACGGCTGAATTCTTTGATTTGCGAGTAGCCCGTTGGGGTGATGCCTCGTGCTCATAATCGGCGTGTGACACGCCGTGCACCCCGCCACCTTGAAAAGCCGTTCCCCTTGCCGCACCTCCGGATCGTCCAAGTCCCGCCGAGCGGGCACAGCAAGACTCTGCATGTAAAACTCAAGCTTATTCAGGAATTCATCTGAAAGCTCCGGTGTGCCGCCGGTAATTCCGGCGAGGCACTCAACCTGAGTAGGCATACAATTTTGATCCGGAAATAGCGACGTCGTAATGCCAATGTCACCGTTGAGTGCCCCCGCACCCTGCTGCTTCAGATTTGGCTGATTGGCTTTCCAGCCAAACCGTCCAAGCCGCGCGGCCTGCGCCGCCTGATCCCACACCACATTGACCCGGCCGGAGATACCATCCGCATCCCGGTCTTCGGGATCGGCCGCCGCGCGAACGATTGCTTCCGGCACCGCTTCCAGCAGCCCCAGTCCAAACACCGCCGGCGCCACCCGTGGGGAAAGCAGCACGCCGGCGGGCAGCGGACCATACCCCGGGTTATTGATCTTATAGGCCGGCCGCCTTAGAGAATATCGCGTACCGTCGTCAAACGTTCCCGGCTCTTCGGTGTAAGTGATCATCACTTGTCCCTCAGGCCGAACACGGGGAATGGCTCGATCGTTCAATTGATCGCCATAATTTTTCAACGGCACGGGCCCGCCATGTCGATTGCGCCCCGGAACGCTGAGCCGCACCAACATCGAATCCAGCGCGCCCCCACTTTCCGTCGGCGGACGGCCTCGTCCGTCCCGTACATGGCAGCCGGAACAGGACACCCGGTTATACAGCGGCCCCAATCCGTCAAAAGACTTTACGGATGCAGGTGCAGTCACCCAGCTGGTATTAAACAATCGGTTTCCGAGGAAAAACCGGCGCAGATCCCGTTTGTGCATGTTCGCCGCCGGCAGGGAAAACGCCATCCGGTTGGTCGCTTCCCGGGTCGTGCCGCCGCCGGACAATGCACTGACATCTGTCGCCGATGTTTGCGCGAGGACGGCCGACGCACAGCCCGAATGCAATGCGCTCGCGATTACTAAGACCTTCGCAATGTTGGGGCACATTTGTGAGTTCCGGTAGAGCCGTACAGGTGATTATTCGGTGGGAACGACCACCCTAACCCCCAAGGCGGCTCCAGCCTGCACAAACCCATCCGCTAATGCGGTCAGCGCCTCATAGGCCTGCTCGGCCTTGCGCCGGGCAGCGGAACCCTTGGCGGACGCCAGTGTCAGATCAAACGGTTGATCGATCCCGGCCAGTGCCGCATCCGCCCGGCGCAGCAAGCTCGTGATCCGGCCTGCCGCCTGTGGCGATATGGCGGTCAGGAGCTTATCCAGTCCCTCGCCTTCGTAGGCGCCAAAACTGCCGAAATAGACATTCTTGATCCCCTGCAAATCATAGACGAAATCATTCCGGGTCGTGTCCGAGAAACAGGACTGCTCGTCTTCCTGATCACCGCTGTCCAGTCCCGGCGCGAGACGCTCGTTGGCCATCTCAAATCCGCTCAGTGTCGCCAGCGACGTCAGAATTTTACTGACGGCTTCCTTACGCGAGGTTGAGAAAAACTGTCCCACATAGTTGTTCAACTGGGCCGGTTGCCACGCGGCCTCCAACCGTTTCAAATCGTCCACCAGCAAATCGGTCACGATCATCAGGTATTGTCGACGGCGGTCATTCAATGGTGTCCCGGGCTTAAAATCGGCGGCTGAGCGCTTCCCTGGTCCAGCCGGATCCAGGTCTTGGCCCCAGAGAAGAAATTCAATAGCGTGCCAGCCGGTAGTCACATCCTTCTCATCGGAGACCTGATCATTCTTGACGATAACTTCGCGAGTAACAGGCAGCTTGGCGTTCTGGATAAAGCCCGCTTTCGGATTGCCTTTGACGTAATCGATATGGGCTTCGTTTAAGGGCCAGGCATTGATCCGGCCTTCCGGGCCCTCTTCGCCGTTGGCGTTGGGTCCATGGTCAATCGGCCCCTCATAGAAACGGAACGCCTCTGTCTGAAGATAGGGGATGCGGCCATTTGTCCAGGCGAAACGGGCCAATTTCAGCTTTGTCTCCGTTGGCTGATCCAAAAACGTGGCAATGGCGTTTCTGAGAGACTCCGCCCCTTCGCGGGCGGCGACGTATGTTAAGTGGACAATCGTCGCATAGGCCTGAACCTGGGGCGTTGCATCGTACTGGGGTACGTATCCCGTACCTGATTTCAATTCACCAAATTGCGCTCCCTTGAGCGGTTTGACCTGGGAGGCGCCGGCGGCCCCACAAACGGCAAGGCTGAAGCCTGCCGCCAGGAGGGCTAAACAAAGTCGAGTGGAAAATTTATACATGACGGTCTTTCCTCGGATTAAGGTTCGAATTAAGACCTAGTTAATAATGAGATTCATTCGCATACACAAAAACTTTTTTGCGAATAATTCTCATTTGCGAAATTTTGTTTGGAAACTTGGGACGACCCCACCTACTGGGACGGACGCCTATTGGCGGGCAATCCGCATACCGGTCGATGTCTTTTTATCGTCGCCACGACTTGACGCGGAAAGTAAGATAAAATCGAGAGAACCCTTACCCGCTGCGAGGCGTCATCGAGTGGACGCCCGTGTAGACACTGTCACTGAGCTCAATGGTCAGGTCCTTGGTCACATGACCGGGGTGCAGGATTTCGACGGCATAGCTGCCGCTGTCCGGCGCCAACTTGTCGATCTTGAATTCCCCGAACGCATCAGTCACGGTTTCGCCGATTTTGGCGCCGTCCTTGTGGACAGTAACAATCGCCCCTTCCAGGCAATCCCCCACACCGCCTTTCTCGGTCACCACCGTGCCGGCGATGAAGCATTTGGTGTAGAGGTGCAGGTTCTTATAAAGAACCCGCGGCTTGGTGCCGTGTTCCGGGTGAAGCTCTTCCAACGCATGTTCGGCGACGACCTTTTCCCGCTCTGAATCCTCGATCAGCATGGATTTCAGCGCGCCCGTCGGACAGGCCTGAACACATCGGGGCTCCTTCCAGCCCCGGTCCAACAGATGGGCGTCGAACGGCCAGGCCTGAGGAACATCCTTTTCCTCATTCCACCAAATCGCACCATAGGGGCAGGCCTCAACCAGCTGCTTTTGACCCTTCGCCTTCACCGGATCGATAATGACGATGCCGTCGTCACGCTTGGTGATCGCGCCGTTTTCCGCCGCCTTCATGCAGGGCGCATCATCGCAATGCATACAGGTCGTCGGCACATAAGCCACGTCAACGATCGGGGCCGCGCCCCGTTCTTTCTTTTTGATGTCGATCCAGTGATGGCCGTGTAACGGCATTTCTTCCGTATATCCCTCATGCTTATTGCCGGCATATTCGTCGGCAACGCTGAGGAAGCAGTTGTTGCTGTTGTGGCAGCGCGCCACGTCGACGATGAGATTCCACTTTTTCATGATCCGTCTCCCCGTCTACAGCGTCGGCGCCAAGGCGTCGATGTCTTCGGCCGGTGCCGGGCCGGGTTCCGCCGTCCCGCCGGACTTGGCCCCGATATCCGCGCCGCCATCCCAAAGCTCCACCTCGATCAGGCAGGAATTGTAGGCCGCCGAATGGGTTTTCAGAGACTGGGTCCGTTTCGGCGTCAGATTGTTAATGCACCCGCCCCGGTCCGCCGAATAACCCGGTTTGCCGACCGGATCATAAACAGCGGAAGCCTGTCGGGAATGGATCATGCCCGGCCGCACCCGGTGAGTCACTTGCGCGGCACAGATCACAGCACCCCGGTCGTTGTACAACTTGATCAGATCGTTCTCCTTGATGCCGCGCGCGGACGCATCCGCCGGATTGATGCGTGCAATCCAGTAGTAATAGCCGTCGATCAGCACCCGGTGATCCTTAATGTCGTTGAGGTAGCTGTCCTTGCCGTCGCCCTTGGTATGGAAACTGTAGCGCGAATGGGGCGAGAACAGCTGCAGCGGATACTTGGCAAACAGCTCCGAGGTATGAATGCCCTCCCAGGCCGGGATATACTTATTCAACGGCGGGCGTTCCGGGTCCTGGCCATAGCGTTTGAGGCTGGAGCTCTCAAATTCGATCTTGCCTGATTGAGTCTGCAGCCCTTCCAGGAAATCCTCGCCGTAGGAACCGGGCAGCGGTTGCGGCTCAGGCACGTCTTTCTTCCGGCCCTCCGCGAACCAGCGGTAAGATACCGGCGGGCGGGTTTTCTCCGGCTCCGGCGGCACCACGAAATAGCCCTTCTTCAGGAACTTTTCCCAACTAATGTGTTTGGGCAGATCGGACGCATCGAACACCCGCTTCACCCAGTCCAGCTCCGTCAGGCCTTCGTTGAAATAGGCCCCGTGGCCCAGCCGCTTGCAGACCTCGTGGAAGATTTGGAAGTCGGACTTGGACTCGCCCAGCGGCTCGTGCGCCGGATGCTGAATGCCGA
>JAYQGD010000185.1:0-5873 GCA_038140415.1 Rhodospirillaceae bacterium | reverse complement strand
CCACCGAAAAGGATCGGCTGGTGGGTAAGATAAATCAACAGGCTATGCCGTCCGGCCAAGTGGAGGAGCATCGCCGCCGGATTGTCCGGCTGGTAGTCAAAGGTTGCCGGTGCACCGTTCTTAAACGTGATCCGGCCGGCCAACAGTCCCAGCACCGGCACCCCAAACCAGGGAAACAGCGGCACGAAGTCGACGCTTGGCGGAAATTCGACCGCCAGTCCCAGCCACAGCCAGTGATCTGCGGTCAGCGCCGGTGACGTCAGAAACAGCGGTGCGGCGAGGCAGGCAATGCCGATGATCAGCAATCCGATGTTCGGCAGGCGGGCGACGGCGAGCATCAACACGCTAGCCACCGTGATGTGGTGCAGGATGCCGAAGTAGATGTAAGTGTCCGGATCGACGAAATAGGTGCCGGCGGAAACCACTCCGGCCGCCGCGCCGATCAGGATCAGCCGCCGCCAAAACGTGCGGGTGGTGAGGCCCCGCCGCCGGGCCAACGCCTGGGCAAATCCCATCACGAACAGGATCATGCCGGCGATGAAACGCGCATACCATTGCCAGGCCGGATCGCCGAACAGGTCAAACTCGGCATAGCGAAAATGGGTCAGGTCCCAGGAAAAGTGGTAGCTGATCATCAATAGGATCGCGACACCGCGGACCATATCAACAATAGGGTAACGCGGGCGGCTGGGCGCGGATACGGCGGGTTCACCGGTCATGATGTGTTCGCTTGTACCCGCTGGCGTGCGCGCGCACCACCCGTAAAACATTGGTTGTGCTGGTTAAATTCACCATTAAGCTGGCGTCCCATGGTTTTCCTGAACGCCACACTTCCCATGTTTGCGCTGCTGTTCGCCGGCTTTTTTGCGGTGCGTCGGGGCTATCTGACCGAAGGCGGGATCAAGGGGCTGGCCCTATTCGCCTTTTATTTCGCCATGCCGATATTTCTGTTCCGGACCATGGCGAACCTGTCCCTCGCGGACGGCCTGGATGTCCGGTTCTTTGTCCACTATCTGGCGGCCGGGGTGTGCACTTATCTGATCGGGATGGGGATCGGCCGGTTTGTGTTCGGCGCACAACTTGCCGGCCAAGCCATCTTCGGCATGTCGGCGTGCTTCGGTAATCTGGCGATCATCGCGCTGCCCATTGTCATCGACGTGTTCGGCGAAAAGGCGACCTTGCCCATCACCATGCTGGTGTTGCTGGAGGCCGCGGTCTACATGCCGCTCACCATCATCATCCTGGAAGTTCTCAGGAGCCGGGAAGGGGCAGGCGCCGGCGCCGGCTTGCCCCGCGCCGTCGGCAAAGGCGTCATGGCGGTGATCACCAACGCGGTCATCATGTCCATGCTGATCGGCATCCTGTTTTCCTATTACTCGATCCCGATCCCCACATTGGTGGATGAGTTCGCCAGTCTCGTCGGCAGCGCCGGTATTCCGTGTTCCCTGTTTGCCTTGGGTGCGAGCCTGGCGCGGATCAAGCGCACCGACAGGATTTCGGAAAGTGCGGTGATGACGGGAGTGAAACTGCTGCTTTATCCGCTGCTGGTGTTCGGTGCGCTTTCTCTGCTGCCGTCGCCGGACCCGATCTGGGTGGCGACCGCCGTGTTGGCCGCCTGCATGCCCATGGGCGCGAACCTCTATCTGGTGGCGGAAACGTTCAATGCCCATGTGGGACGGGCGTCAATGGCGGTGCTGACCTCCACCATTGTTTCCGCGCTGACCGTGTCCGTCGCGGCGGCCATTCTGGCGGGAAATCTCTAAAAATCACCGCTTAGACTCTATCGCTTCGGAATTTATCGGCTATGATAATGCCCGAGGGAGAAAGTAAATGGGTGTTCTTGAAACCCTGACCCTGGCGCTGGGAGCGTCCTGGGGCGCCGGGCTAAACCTTTACGCCACTGCCGTGATCATGGGGGTTCTCGATTTCATGGGGCTGGTGACGTTGCCCGAACCTCTGCAGGTTCTCGGCAATCCGTTGGTGATCGGCGTCGCCGCCATCCTCTATCTGATCGAGTTCTTTGCCGACAAGATCCCCGGTCTCGATTCTGTTTGGGACGCCATCCATACCTTTATCCGCATTCCCGCCGGCGCGTTGATGGCCATGGGCGCGATCGATGGCCTGAATATCGGTTTCGCGCCGGAATTGCAGACGGTTGCAGCGCTTGTCGGCGGAGGGGCCATTGCCGCCGGCACGCACGCGACCAAGGCCGGCACAAGGGCTGTGATCAATACATCGCCCGAACCCGTCACCAACTGGACGGCGTCATTTTTAGAAGATGTGCTGGTCGTGGTCGGCATGTTCTTCGCGATCTTCAAGCCGATTGTATTCCTGGTGATCTTCGCGATCTTTGCCCTGCTGGCCATTTGGATCGTCCCGAAGATTTGGCGGGGCATTCGAAAGGTTTTTTCCAACGCCCGGCATCCGGTGCACACCATCAAATCCGATCCTCAGGAACGAATGTCGCTTTCACTGGCCCAGGTCGAAACCACCGAGCAGGTCAAGCTGGAAGATAAGTCCACTTGAGAGGACCTTCCACGTGATTGCCGTATACGATTTTGCGGTCTCAAGGATTTCATTCGATTTTTTCGGATTTTTGGTCGTAGCGCAAATGGAGCGCCGGCGACGGGGTGCGGATAACATTCACCTCGTTGTTGTGCCGGCCGACGGTGATGGTTTTCACCCTAACATTCAGTACGATCTGGAACAGAAGCAGTGGCGTCTGAAAAACATCGTTGTCGCCGGCAGCGCGCTTCTGCCGACAGTCACCCAATTTACGGTCTGCGCGGATCGGGATCAGGCGCATGCGCTACTCTCCGGCCAGGAAGAAAATATTCATCCCAAGGGATATACCATCGACGCCCCGATTGGACGCTGGGCCACGGGCTATTCATTTCTGGAAGCGCATCTGGGAGGTGATCCACGGGTCTTAAGGGCGTCGGATTAGGCGCGGATGTATGCGGGCGATTGGCTTCGGAAGATATCGCCGGACAAACCAACGGTGAGTCTGACGTTGCGTGAAGCCACTCACAATGCGCAACGGAACACGGAACGTGAGGTCTGGCTCACCTTCGCCGATTGGTTGGGCAGCCAAGGCTATTGCCCGGTCATCGTGCCGGATACAGAGACCGCACCTGAGTGGACTGCGGACACTTACCGGTCTCATCATGGGTTTTCTGCGGCCGCGTTCAATCTTGATCTGCGTCTGGCCCTCTATGAATGCTGCTTTCTCAACGTCAATGTCACCAACGGCCCTTCCCAGCTTTGCGGCCTCAGTCCTCTGACTCGCAACATTACCTTTGTCACGGGAGATTGGTTGCACGAAGAGCCGACGCCGTTTTTGGGGCTGGGGCTGGAACGCGGCGAGACTCCGCCCTATTCAAGTGCATGGCAGAAGTTTGCCTGGCGAGAGCCCGGATTGGAGGCATTGAAAGAAGAGTTTTTATCTCTCGCGAACGAGCTGAGCGGAGAACCTTGTGCCGCAGGAATGCCGAACCGATATGCGCCGATCAGCGCGGATATTATTTATGATCCCAATGAGATCGCCATGCGGTTTCTGAGTGCGCGGGAATGGGAGCTGTTCGACGTTGCCGTTGACCTCGTTCTCGCCGAAAAAGGGCCTTCAGCAGACATCTTTTACCTTCAGGGGCTCGCGGCGCGCGTCCGCTCTTTGGATGCCGCGACTGAATTTTTCAAAATGGCGCTGGCGACACTTGCAAAATCGCCTGATCTCGCCGACCAAACTTCCAGAGCTCACCGGATTTTCAACCACATTAAGAGCCTTGCGCCCGAATTGATTAATGAGAACGAGGTTTACCAAATTTAAACCTCACGCGGTCTACGGTCTCCATGTACCCATAGAAGGAGACCGCAGAATGCGTTATTCGGTCCATTTTGAAACGTCAGATCGCAATTGGGTTGTTACCGACCAGGCCAACGCCAATCAGGTCATGGGCGTTCACGTCACCAAGTCCGATGCCTACCGTCACGCCTTTGCCGAGCAGGAGCGCTGGCGCAAATTTGATCCGGTCGCCAAGCATCTGGCGCGGATTCGGAAGATGATGCCGCAGTCTTTGGTGGTCGGCTAAGCTTTAGCCGCCAGTTGGATTAACGCATCGGCGAAAAGGGCGCCGGCAGCATGATTTTGCTGTCCTGAGCGCCCATATGATGCGGCCCGCCCTCGACCGGCGCCGGCCAGATGCCTGCCTCTCCAGCTTCTATTCTCGCTTTGGCGCGATCATCCAGGCTTTTGTAGGGCCAGATGTGGATCATCTTGCTGGCGACTCCGATATCGCACTCCAACAGTCCGACGCAGGGTGAATATTCCAACCGTCCCGGCAGGTCTTTCTCCCACGCGGCCTTCACTGCCGGCATCTTGCCGGGTTCCACCATGTAGCTGCGCATTTCGTAGTACGGTCCGTGTTCGCCCGGCGTCATTTCCGGCGAGAACGGCCAGGCGAAACAGATTTCCACATTTTGCTTCAGCACAAATTCGCCGATCTTCGGCGGCCAGGCGCCGCTGGCGACGGATTCATGACGGATCTCCGCGCGCTGATTCAGGTCATCATAGCTCCAGATGTGGACGATCTGATTGAGAGGGCCGATTTCCGTGTACCAAAAGCCGACCAGCGGGGAGAGTTTGGTGCGGCCTTCGATTTTTTCCTCAAACCGTTTGATGACCTCGCCGGTGGAGCGGGCGGTGAGGTCGTATGTCCGAATTTCATAAATCATGATTCATCCCTGTTTTGTTCGATACGAGATTCGTACTGGACGTGTGGGGGAATGAAAAGCTTATTAGACGCAAATAGAGGCGTGACAGCGAATTGTCTTCCCGGCATTTTCCCCATATAAGGTTGGACCGTTAAAAATCCGCCAGGCATAAACCCCAGACTTTCCCGGCACTGAACATGGAGAAGAAGATGGCGAAAATTCCTGCGATGCTGCACGACTATATCAATGACGCTTATCCGGAGAACGTGATCCTGGTCGGCACCGCTTTGGACGATGGCTACGCGCAAATCAGCCCCCGCGGCAGCGTGATTGTCTATGACGACGAAACCCTCGGATTTTGGGATCGCGGCCGCGGCAAAACCCACGATGCGGTTAAGGATGGCACCAAGGTGACTTTCTATTACCGGAACACCGGCCTCCGTGACGACGGCGTTCTTCCCAAGGGCGGGATCGTACGCTTCTACGGCACGGCGAAGCTCCACATGGACGACGAGGTGTCTGAGCACATCTACAACACCATGAAGGAAGTCGAGCGGGATCGGGATGCCGAGAAAAAAGGCTCCGGCGTTCTGGTGAAGATTGAGCGCGCCGAAGACCTCGGTGGTGCGCCGCTGGATCTGGACTAACGTTTAGCGGAAACGGCCAACGGAAACGGATAACGGGCGAATGGCAAAAGTGCTCAACTACATCGCCGGTGCGGCATTGTTGGCGGTTTTTGCCGTCGCGGCTCCGGTATCGGTGGAGGCGTCGAACGGCCTATACGACATGTCCCGGCTGTTGAATGAGCCGCATCCGTTTGCCAACGCCCAAGCCGCGCCGCGGCCGGCGGAGCCCGCACCGGTGGTCACGCGGCCCGCACCCGCAACGGCGCCTGTCGTTCGTCCGGCGCAGCCGCAACGGCCTCAAGAGGGACTGGAAACCATCGTCCGCCAGTCGGAGCCCGTGAATTATCACAAGCCCGGCGGCATTTTTTCCGAGATCCGGGTCGGCGCCATGGTCCATGACGAGGGGCCGTTCAGCCGCAACAAGGAAAGCGGCTTCGACAGCAATATCGAACTGCTGTTTACTTCGCCGGATTTCCTGGAAGCCATTTGGTCGCCCCGGCCGCGCATCGGCGGCACCTATAACTCGGACGGGAATAC
>JAYQGD010000184.1:0-5898 GCA_038140415.1 Rhodospirillaceae bacterium | reverse complement strand
CAAAGTCCCGGTCCAACGGCCGGCGGTTCGCCATCTGCTTGAAGCTCCGCAGCACCGAACCGGTCATGGAAAACAGGTCCTGCCAGAAATACAGGATAACGGCGAGCAAGGTGCCCACATGAACCGCCACATCAATCAGCAGGCCTTGATCCGCCCACCCGGCGAGCTTCGGCACCAAAATTAAATGCCCGGAGCTCGAGACCGGCAAGAACTCGGTGATGCCTTGCACGGCGGCGAGGACAAAAAGCTGAATGAGTGGCACGAAATCAGGCCTTTTCTAGTCGGCGGACGGTCTTAAACTCCGGAAATTCCGGAATAGGCCCGCCGCCCCTAAAATTTCCTTAAGGGGACCGAATAAACGACTGTCGGCGTACTGGCAATCCGGGAAATACGCATCTATATCCCGCCGCAATTATTTTTTATAAAAGTATCCAATGCGCACCCTCTATCACCTTTGGCTTGATCCCCACGCCCGAAAAGTCCGGATCGTTCTCGCCGAGAAGAAACTCGAATTCCAGATGGTTGTTGAACAGGTCTGGGAACGGCGGCGTGAATTCCTGGCCCTGAACCCGGCGGGCGAAGTGCCGGTGCTGGTGGAACCCGACAATACCGTGTTGGCGGATTCGGCGGCGATTTGTGAATACCTGGAAGAACATTCGCCGGAACCCAATCTGTTGGGCCGCAAGCCCTATGAGCGGGCCGAGGTTCGCCGCCTGGTCGCCTGGTTCGACCGCAAGTTCAATGCCGAGGTAACCCGGCTTCTGGTGCAGGAAAAGGTGATGAAACGATTCTTGGGGCTCGGCGAGCCGGATTCCCGCACCATCCGTGCCGCCCAGCAGAACATCCACACCCACCTGGACTATATCGCGTTCCTGACCGACCGGCGGCACTGGCTGGCGGGGGAGGATATGACCCTCGCCGACATTGCCGCTGCCGCGCATATCTCCGCCATCGACTATCTGGGCGATGTGCCGTGGAACGATCATAAATCGGCCAAGCACTGGTACGCGCGGATCAAGTCCCGGCCGAGCCTCCGGCCGATCCTGGCGGATTCCATCCCCGGCCTGCCGGCGCCCAAGCATTACGCGAACCTGGATTTCTAATTATGTCGAGATGAGATTTCATCTCGTCTGTTAAACCGTCATACGCGGACGTGCGCGGGTTATTCACGCGCATGATCCGCGTATCCATGATTATTTAACCACGAAGAACGCAAAGGACACGAAGCGGGCGGAGTAGATGGCTCCCATCGTGAACTTGGTGCACTTTGTGGTTTATTGTTTCTACCCGCCGCCATCCAGCCGTTCGAGATTGGCCTGGGCCGACTTAGCCGCTGCCGAGTCCTTGGCCACCTCAATCACCTGCAGCCAATCCCGGCGTGCGCCGTCGTTATCGCCAATCAGTCGGCGGACGATGCCGCTTTCCAGCAACCCTTCGGGATGGTTGGGCTCAAGGGAGAGGGCGTGCGTGACGTCCCGGATCGCGTCCTGGACTTTGTCCAATTGCCGGAGGGCGCTGGCCCGGTAGACCCGGGCAAAAACATGGTCCGGGTCGCGGGCGATGACGTGATCCAGATCGCGGACCGCATCGCCGAAAGCGTCCCGCGCGGCCAAGGCTTGGGACCGGTCGATATAAAGGCCGAGGTCCTCGGGGCTTAGTTTAATCGCGGCGGTCAGCAGGGTTTCCGCTTTCTCCGGTTTGTTTGCGATCAGCCACGCCTGACCGGACTGGCCCAAAAGCGCGGCCTTAAACGCCGCACCTGCTTTGACCGTCTGGGCGAGGGTTTCCAGCCGTTCCGCCGCGTCAATCGTATGCCCCATGTTCAGGAGCGATACCGCCGCGCAGTGGCTGGCCGGATCGCCGCCGCCAAGGCCTTTCCACAGGGTGGCGTTCTCAAATCCTTTTTCCGGTTTGGTGCGCGCCAACTGCATGCAGGCGGCGTACTCCTTCTCCGGGTCAATTTCCTTGGCTTGCGGAGCGGCCCCGCCGGCGATCAGCGCGACGGCAGCGATGAAAAAGATGGTGCGCAAATGACTCCTCGCCTTTCCCTATGAGGATAGTATGATCCCGACAACTCATAGCAGACAAGCCGCCGCCAAATCCATGTCTCTCAACCCCTCCCTCTTCTGTATCGGTTTCGGGTACTCCGCCAGATATCTGTCACACCGCCTGTTGCTCAAAGGCTGGACGGTGACCGGCACCTATCGGGAAGAGCCCCCCGCCGGGGTCCCCGAAGGTGTGCAACTGGTGAAATATGGAGACGCCTCGTCCGAGGATTTGGCTGACGTCACCCATCTGTTGCTCTCCGCACCGCCGGGCGCGGATGGCGATCCGGTGATGGCGGATTTCGGGGCGGCGATCCGTAAGTTGAAGAGCCTCCAGTGGATCGGCTATCTGTCGACCACCGGCGTCTATGGCGATACGGGCGGCGCCTGGGTTGATGAGACCTCACCCCTCAATCCCGGCAACGACCGGGGCCGCTACCGCGCCGAAGCGGAAGCCGCCTGGCTGGCGTTTGGGGAACAGACGGGCGTGCCTGTGCAGGTTTTCCGGCTGGCGGGAATCTACGGGCCCGGCCGCAGTCCGGTGGATCAGGTAAAGCGTGTCACGGCCCGGCGGATCGACAAGCCCGGCCATGCTTTCTCCCGCATCCATGTGGAAGACATCGCGGCCGTCTTGGAAGCCTCCATCGACAAGCCTGACGCCGGCACAATCTATAATGTCTGTGATGACGAGCCCGCGCCTCAGGCCGATGTGATCGCCCATGCGTGTGAGTTGTTGGGCGCGGACATATTGCCGTTGATCCCGTTTGACGAGGCGGCGGAAGACATGTCGCCCATGGCGCTCAGCTTCTGGGCGGATAATCGCCGGGTTTCGAACAAACGCCTGCGGGAGGAACTGGGCGTCGCGTTAAGCTATCCCACCTACCGGGAAGGGCTCGCCTCGCTGGTCTAAGCGCCCTCCAAAAGGCTGCGCACCGTGGCCTTCAGCCGGGAAATATCCGCGTCTTCGTTGAGCCGGTGATCGCCGTGTTTAATGAAAATCACGTCCACGTCCTCTGATTTAAGCTTCTGCTGAATGGTGAGGGCGGTTTCCCACGGCACCGACTCGTCTTCGATCCCGTGCAGCAGACGCACCGGGCAGGTGATCGGTATTTCGCCCCGCAGCAACAGGTGATTGCGGCCGTCTTCCAGGAGCGCCTTGGTGATCACATAGTCATCTTCATAACCGCTGGGAATGACGACGAGGCCGTTCTCCTCGATCTCTTTCTTTTGCTCATCGGTCAGGCCGGGCGGGAGGAGGTCTTCTGTGAAATCCGGGGCGGCGGCGATGCCCACCAAACCGGCGACCCGGTCCGGCCGTTTGATCGCTGTCAGCATCATCATCCAACCGCCCATGGAGGAGCCGACAATCACCTGCGGCCCCTCGGTCAGCTCATCGAACGCCGCCAACGCATCTCCCGACCAGATGCCGATGGTGCCGTCTGCGAATTCGCCCGACGATTCCCCATGGCCCTGATAATCGAATCGCAGATAAGCGTGGCCCGTCTCCCGGCAGAGCTCTTCCAGCGCCAGAGCCTTGCCGCCGGTCATGTCCGACAGAAAGCCGGTCATGAACACTACTCCCGGGGATTTCCCCTCCAGGCGGTGGTAGGCGATGGACGCGCCGTTCTCCCGTGTTAATATTCGGGGCGGCGTCGTGGCCGCGTTTTCGTTTGAACTTTCTTGAGACATCAATCGTCCCCGACATATGGATCAGGACCCCGACCATAGCATCCCCGCACCGGATGAAAATGCCGAACCTGCCGCGGCCCGTGCGCCTACCGTAATGCAGGTCCTGCCTGCCCTGGTGACCGGTGGTGTGGAGAGGGGCACGGTGGATATGGCCGGCGCGGTGACGGCGGCCGGCGGCCGGGCCATCGTGGTGTCAGCCGGCGGACCCATGGTGCACGAGATCACCCGCGTCGGCGGCGAGCATATCGAGGTGTCGGTGGATTCGAAAAATCCGTTCGTCATGTACAAAAACATTCAGCGGCTGGCCGATGTCGCCTCAGCGGAGAACGTGGACATTATTCATGCCCGCTCCCGCGCCCCGGCCTGGAGCGCCTGGCACGCCGCCAAACGCAGCAACAAGCATTTTGTCACCACGTTTCACGGCACCTACGGGCACGCCAATATTTTCAAGCGCCGCTACAACGCGATCATGACCCAGGGCGAGCGGATCATCGCGATCTCCGAGTTCATCGCCGGGCACATCAATCGGATCTACGGCATCCCGCTTGCAAAGATCAGGGTGATCCACCGGGGTGTGGATTTGGACCGGTTCGATCCGGCCAAGGTCAGCCAGGAACGGGTGATCAATCAGGCGGAGAAATGGCGGCTGCCGGACGGCATGCCGGTGGTCATGCTGCCCGGCCGGCTGACCCGCTGGAAAGGCCAGACGGTGTTTATCGAAGCGATCAAGAAACTGGGCCGCGACGATGTCCAGTGTCTGATCGTCGGTTCCGATCAGGGCCGGATCGATTACCGTAAGGAGCTGGAGCGGGAGATCGAAAACTTCGGCATGACCGGGGTGATCCACGTGATTGATCATTGCGATGATATGCCGGCCGCCTACATGCTGACCGATGTGGTGGTGTCCGCCTCGACGGAGCCGGAGGCCTTCGGCCGGGTGATGGCGGAAGCCCAGGCTTTGGGCCGCCAGGTTATCGCCACCGACCACGGGGGCGCCCGGGAAACAGTGATTGCCGGCAAGACCGGCTGGCTTACGCCGCCCGATGATGCGGACGCTTTGGCCGCCGCTTTAACGGAGGCGCTCAACCAGGATGCTGCCACGCGGGAGAGTTTTGCCGAAGCCGCCATGGCCCATGTGCGGGCGAACTTTTCCAAGCAGCACATGTGCGCCCAGACCCTCGATGTCTATAACGAGGTGCTGAGCGGCGCGATGGCCGACGGTGCGGCGGGCTCGTGAGCAACAATATCCTGGTGATCAAATTAGGGGCGCTGGGCGATTTTATCCAGGCCGCCGGCCCCTTCGCCGCCATCCGGGATTATCACCGCCGCGACACCATCACCCTGCTCACGACACGACCATTTGCCGAGTTCGCCGCCCGGTCCCCGTGGTTCGACGAAGTCTGGATCGATTCCCGGCCCAAGCTCTGGCAATTGGAAAAGCTGTTGGGTCTCCGCGCCCGGTTGCGGGAAGGCGGCATCCGGCGGGTCTATGATCTGCAGACCTCGGATCGCAGCAGTTCTTACGCGAAACTGTTTTGGCCTAGCCCGAGGCCCGATTGGTCGGGGATCGCGCCCGGCTGCTCACTCCCCCACGCCAATCCCCGGCGGGATTTCATGCACACCATGGACCGCCAGACCGAACAGCTCGCCATGGCCGGGATCGACAAAGCGATGGCGCCGGATTTCGATTGGGTCGAGGCGGACACCGGCCGGTTCGGATTGCCGGAGACGTTTGCCGTTCTGGCCCCCGGCGGCGCCGCCCATCGGCCGGACAAGCGCTGGCCCCTGGACCGCTACGCCGAGCTGGCAAGGCATTTGACGGGGCGTGGGATCCGGCCGGTGGTAATCGGCGGGGCTGAAGACCGGATCGACATGGACGGCGTGATCAACTTAGCCGGCAAGACATCCCTGGAAGAGTTGTTCGGTCTGGCGCGGGCGGCAAAGCTGGCCGTCGGCAATGATACCGGGCCGATGCATATCTTCGCCGCCGCCGGTACACCGTCGCTGGTGCTTTATTCCCACGCGTCTGATCCGGCGCTCTGCGCCCAGCGGGGCGCCAAGGTGGAGATATTGCGCCGGGAGAGCCTCGACGCGCTCGGCGTGGAAGATGTTGTGGCGGCGCTTCCTTCTTCTTGACAGCGATCCGGCTTTTGCCGATATAAGG
>JAYQGD010000183.1:0-5810 GCA_038140415.1 Rhodospirillaceae bacterium | reverse complement strand
CACCCGAGAATAAGCAGACCAATGGCCGGCTTCACTACGGATGGATCGGCGCTCAGCAACAACGTTGCTGTCACCGGCACCGTCACCATCACAGCAGCAGACAAGGGTAAGGTTTCGCGCCAATTAATCGACCGATAGGTCTTCGTCAGCATCACCAGCGATGAAATGAAGCCGAGAATGATCGAAAGCGCGATGGCTTCCACCGGTCCGGAGAGGAATGTCAGCAAGGAAACATTAACCAGCCCTGCCACGAAACCGGTAAATCCTCGGGCGATGCCGGCCAGCACCACCACGCCGAACGCGATTAGGAGCTCTACTGTCAGTACGGCTGAAAAAATATCGTAAATGGCGGCAATTCCCGATCGAGTCCGCAGTGGTTAAATCTTCACACCGGCCTTGCCATCGAAATCGGCGGCGCTATGGCGTTCTCGAACCTGTTCATTTTCTTCGCCTGACGTGCGGTTGACCATGCGGCCGCGCTCGACCGCCGGGCGCACCCCGATCTCCCGGGTCCAGCGCTGCACATTCTTATACGAGTTCACATCCAGGAACTCGCCCGCGCCATAGACCTTGCCGAGGGCAAGCTGGCCATACCAGGGCCAGATCGCGATGTCGGCGATGGTGTACTCATCTCCCGCCATATACTGGTGATCCGCCAACTGCTGGTCCATGACATCCAGCTGGCGCTTGGTCTCCATAGCGAAGCGGTCGATGGCGTATTTGATCTTCACCGGCGCATAGGCAAAGAAATGCCCGAAGCCGCCGCCCAGATAGGGCGCGCTGCCCATCTGCCAGAACAGCCAGTTCAGGCATTCGGTACGGGCTGCCGGGTCTTTTGGAATGAACGCGTCAAACTTCTCCGCCAGATACAGGAGGATAGATCCGGATTCGAACACCCGGAGCGGAGGGTCCATGCTGTGATCGACCAGGGCTGGAATTTTGGAGTTGGGATTGGCGCCGACAAAGCCGCTGCTGAACTGATCGCCGTCGCCGATCTGGATCAGGTAGGCGTCATACTCAGCACCGGTTTTGCCTAGCGCCAGCAACTCTTCCAGCATCACTGTCACCTTGACCCCGTTTGGGGTCGCCAGGGAGTAAAGCTGCAAAGGATGCTCGCCGACCGGCAGGTCCTTGTCGTGGGTCAGTCCGGCGGTAGGGCGGTTGGTGCTGGCGAACTTGCCGCCGTTATCCTTGTCCCATTGCCAGACTTTGGGGGGCTCGTAGTCGGATTGATCGGTCACGGGAAATTTCCTGTTGGTTGGTGATTGATAAACCTTCTACACCAAATTGACAGGCTCCTAAAGCAGTGCTCCCGCCGAGTAAGAACAGGACTGCCACCTCGATCAAGCCGCCAAATAAATCCCGTCGAACAGGGCTGCCAGTTCTTTGAAACCGTCCAAGGGCATGACGTGCGAAACGTACTGATCTGGGCGGACCACCACCAGACAACCCTTGTCCCGGTCAATGCCTCGCATGTCGAAAATATCGCCCAGGCCCTTGTGGTCGACGCAGAAGATTTTCTCGAAATCCATCAGGCCGAGCTTGCCCTTTTGCGGCTTATAGAAGTCATGCGCGTCTTCAAACGCCAGCTCCTCGAACGTCTGCTGATAAATGGCGCGGACATCGATCAGTGCGTCGATGTCTTCGCCCTTCCTCGAATATTTCACCATCGGTGAAGCGGGGTCGCTTTGCAGCCAGTCACCGAGTTTGTGAATGGCCGAGCCGGCGGCCGTGCTGTCAGCCTTGCCGGCGAAGGCGTAAATCCGCCAGCGGGCGTCCGCATCGGCGACATGACCGAGCTGCATCTGCATGACGTCCGCCAAGCGCACCACCGGGGCCGAATGGAAGCGCTTGCCGATGATTTGCCCCACGGCCAGGGCCTGATGAGTAGCTTCGCCGGTCAGGGCTGAAGGATCATACTTTACCGACAACCCGCCGGTGAATTCCAGGTTCGCGATAAAATGGCTTTGGATGCGCGGCATGTCCTTGCCGTCCAGCTCTGACTCACCCGGAGGGGCCGACATGACCCGGGACCACTGGTGATCCGTGTCGATGAGGCGCTTGGCCTCGACCCAGCGTTCCGTGTGATAGCTCTTGAGCAGGCTTTCATCCGACCGGCCGGTCAGCACATGCACCAGCTTCCAGCCGAGATTGAACGTATCGCCCATGGAGACGTTCATCCCCTGCCCTGCCTTGGGACTGTGGGTGTGACAGGCGTCGCCGGCGATGAAGACCCGGGGATTACGGATTTCGGCCTCGTCCTCCGGCACATCGTCGAACTTTTCCGTCAACCGGTGGCCGATTTCATAGATGGACCACCAAACCACCTGCTTCACGTCGATCGTGTAGGGCCGCATGATCCGGTTGGTCGCATCCAACAAATGCTCTATGGTCAGATTGCGATTAGAGACTCGCTCGTCCTCGTTAAGCTTGTCCAGTTCCGCATATATGCGGACCAGATAGCCCCCTTCTCTCGGCAGGATCAGCACATTGCCCTCGTTGGCCGATGCCACCAGACATTTTTGGCGGATATCAGGGAAGTCCGTGTTGCAGAGGATGTCCATCACGCCCCAGGCTTGGTGGGCGGCGTCGCCGTGCAGCTCCCGGCCGATGGCCTGGCGCACTGTGGAGCGAGCGCCGTCGCAGCCGACGACATAATTGGCGCGCACGGTCTTGGTGTCGCCGGGGGTAACACCGGTGTTCTCCAAGGTCACCGTGACCGGATACTCGTTCTTTGACGTATCGATTTCCAGGTCCTTGACCGCCCAACTGTAATCGGGCTCCAACCGGGTCGGCGAATTGGACATCACGGTGAGAAACAATTCGTGGATGCGCGCCTGGTTCATGAGCGTGTGGGGCATTTCGGAAGAGTCGTCCGCCACGTCCTGTACCCTGCCGACCCGCTTGATGTGGCCGAGATTTTCAAGGTCGGGCATCCAAAAGGCCGTTTGGTTCACCCAATAGGCTTCGCGTTTGACTCGTTCGCCGAAACCAAACGCCTGGAACATTTCCATGGACCGGGTATTCACCCCGTCGGCCTGGCCTTTTTGGATGGGGCCAGGCTTGGGCTCGACAATCATCGTCGTAATCTCGGGGAACTGGGCCAACTGCGCTGCCAGACACAGGCCGGCCGGGCCGCACCCGGCAATCAGCACATCCACCTGCTCCGGCAGAGGCCGGTACCCGCCGACCGTGGGCCGCCGGCGGGCTGCCGCGTCTTTTAAATCCGGGCTACCCGGCCGAAATCCGTCTGTATAGTACTGCATTGTTGGTCCTCCCTGCCCTTTGGAAACCGATCATCGTTGAGGTAATTAATAACTATACTTACTATTTTTGACAACCAAAAAATAAGTATACATATTATTTTTTCTGCGTTATGGGTGATCGTGTCATTCCCGACTGATTTTAGGGGCTCTGAATGGAATCGCAACAAATGGCCGGACACCTGATCCGCCGGCTCAACCAAATCTCGACCCACGTGTTTGCTCAGCATATCCAGGCGGCGGGAATTGATCTGACCCCTGTCCAGTTTGCAGCCATGGACGCCATCGCAGCGTTTCCGGGAATCGACCAAGCAGGTGTGGCGGCCAGGATCGCCTATGACCGGGCGACCATCGGCGGGGTGATCGACCGGCTCGAACAAAAAGGCTATGTAAGCCGGCAGGTCAGCAAGCAGGACCGCCGCGCCCGCGAAGTGCGCCTCACCAAAAAAGGCGCGCGCTTGTTCGAAGACATCCTGCCCAAAGTCGTCAAGCTGCAGCGAGAAATTTTGCCGGGCCTTGACCCGGCTGAGCAGGCTCAATTTATGGCGTTGGCCAAGAAAGCCGTCGGTAATATGACGGAAGAGCCGACGTCCTAGACAGCCTCAGGGAGAGACACATCTTCCTCGACAAGCTTTCGCCGGGATAGATCATCCCTGGTCTCCAGCCCGCCCTTCTCGACAATGAAATCGATGATCGCGCCGACGCCCTTATTCTGATTGACCTGGGCGAAGATGAAGGGCCGATCGCCCCGCATTTTCTTGGCGTCCCGGTCCATGACCTCAAGGCTGGCGCCGACCATCGGCGCGAGATCGATTTTGTTGATGACCAGCAGATCGGACCGGGTGATGCCGGGCCCGCCCTTGCGCGGGATTTTGTCGCCGGCGGAAACGTCGATCACGTAGATGGTGATATCCGCGAGTTCGGGCGAGAAGGTGGCCGCCAGGTTATCGCCGCCGCTTTCGACGAACACCACGTCCAGACCGGGAAACCGGTTGTTGAGATCAGCCACCGCCGCCAGATTCATCGACGCGTCTTCCCGGATCGCCGTATGCGGGCAGCCGCCGGTCTCCACGCCCATGATCCGTTCGGGCGCGAGCGCGCCGGAGCGGGTCAGAAATTCGGCGTCTTCCCGGGTGTAGATATCATTGGTGATGGCGGCGATGTTGAACTCTTCCCGCATGTTCTTGCAGAGCCGGTCGAGAAGCGCTGTTTTGCCGGTGCCGACAGGCCCACCGATGCCGACGCGCAAGGGGTTTGAAGCTTTTAGGGTCATGATCTGAACAACCTCGTGTACTGGGTTTCATGTTTCGCGGAGGCCCAATCGATCATCGGCGCCGCACTGCCGAGATCGTCGAGCGTTTGGGTTTGAGCGGTTGCCGCCGCGTCCAGGACGGTATCCTGCAGCCCGGCCAGCACCTGCTGGCCGGCGGTCTGTCCCAAGGGGATCAGCCGAACGCCGGCGGAGATCAAATTGGCGGCAAAGGCATGGAGATAGGCCGACAGGGCGGCGGGAAGCGGCGCGTCCGAAGACGCCGCGGCCAATGCCACGGCGATCGGGTACGAGACCGGGACACCGGACGCTTTCAGCATCTGGGCATATTCCTCGAACCGTGCCGACGACCAGGCGGCGCCGACAGCGTCCAGGAAGGCCGCACCCTGGGCTTCGTTCTCCAAGGCTAGTTCCTTCGTGCCCCGATAGGCGGCGGCCAGCTCGGCGATCTCCATAAAATCTTCCTGCCGGTTCTCATCGACGGCTCGCCAGGCGGCGGCGAAGAAGATTCCGTCGTTGCGGCCCGCCCCAAAAAGCATCACCGCCTCCACCCATTGGGAGAGGCTCGCGGCATCGGTGACTTGGCCGTCCTCAACCGCATACTCCAGCCCGTGGGAATAGGCGTAAGCGCCAACCGGAAAGCTCGGCGACAGCCAGGACATCAGCCGGTAGAGGGCCGGCGACGGGATGGTCTCAGTGGGCATGATCGTGAGATCCGTGGGAGTGGCTGTGAGAATGAGTTCCGTCTCCCGCATAGGCACCCGGTTTCGGATCGAATGGCGCGCTAGCCTTTTCCGCTATCGCACCCAGACCAATGACCATCTCCATCAGGACGTGGTCGAAGCGGATGCGCAGACCGCCGTCGTCGAGCACCTGAACCGGCGTGTGCCGGTTGCCCAAATGCCAGGCGATGCGGGAGAGCTCTTTCGCCGACTCACAGGTAATATCGATAACCTCTTCCGGGGCGGCGTGCACGGCGAGCATACCGCCGTCTTCCAGGCGCAAGCCGTCCCCATGACGCAGATGGGCCGCCTCCGGCAGATCGAGCAAAAACGCTTCGCCGGTATCGTCATCCAGTTTGATCCGCCGGCGGAACCGGTCGTCGAAATCCAGGGTCACCGTGGCGACGGCCTGGTCGGCGGGCCAGCTTCCGGCGGGCGTGATGGCGGTGGCGCGGCGCATGACTAGAACAGGAAATACCGCTGGGCCATGGACAGTTCCGCCGCCCGTTCCTGAAACTCTACAGACGGGTGGTACATGACCAGGGGGCTAGACAC
>JAYQGD010000182.1:0-5933 GCA_038140415.1 Rhodospirillaceae bacterium | reverse complement strand
TAGAGTAGCTTCGCCGGGCTGTTAAAGATCGCTGTTTTCCGCCGAGTTTGAGTAATACCGACGGAAAAGCCGCATTACTTCAAATTTTATCTAAATTTTATACAAATAAAGTTAAATTATTTGTTTCTATTTTTACTTTGTAGTGTGAAGATATTCACACGCTTTTCTATGTTTCGCCGCTTATATATGCATCTAGAACAAAATAGATGTTTAAAGCGAGACATTAAAAATGACAGAGTTCCCCCTCTCACAAAACGACGTTGCGGAAATCCGGCGCCCCGGCGGCGGCCTGTCTACTTTGCTTGGCCGGGTAAAAATCGGCCTGGCCGCCGTCTTAATTGTCAGCCTATGCATCAATATGCTGATGCTGGCCACGCCACTCTATATGGCCCTGGTCGTTGATCAGGTGCTTGCGAGCGGCAATCTGGCGACCCTTGGATATTTGACCCTGATCGCGGCAGGCGCCTATGCCGTGCTGGCCGGGTCCGTCTACTTCCGGTCCAAAATTCTCGTCGCGGTGGGCGTTTGGTTTGAACAACAAATATCGGGATCGGTTCTGCAGCAGCACCTGCAGCTCGCCGTTCAAAACCGGGTCAACGATTCCGCTCAAGGACTACGGGACGTGGCGATAGTGCGGAATTTCCTCACCGGGCCTGACGCATCACCGATCTTGGATACGGTGTGGATCCCGGTTTTTCTGATCGCGATCCTGCTGTTAAGCCCGGTATTGGGTGGGATCGCCATTGCCGGCGCAATCGCCCTTGTCCTATTGGCAGTCCTGACCGACTGGGCCGTCCGTAAGCCGATGCAGCGATCTGCACGGGCGTCGATCGATGGTCTGAGACTCTCGGGTGCGGCGGTTAAGAACGCCGACACAGTTATCGCCATGGGGTTTGAAGACAATATCGTAAAACGATGGGCGGTATCCAACAACCGGGCCTTGGACGGGATGGCCGGGGCCGGCGGACGGGCAAGCGCGCTATTTTCGTTATCCATCTTCCTGCGGTACGGGCTGCAAGTCGCCATCGCGGGCGTCGCCGCCATATTGGTTATCCAAGACGAGCTGACCCTCGGCGGCATGTTCGCGACCTTCATCCTGTTGGGAAGCGCCCTCGGACCCCTCAACAGAACCATCGGCGGCTGGAGAAATGCCGCCGCAGCAAAAGCGGCCTTCCGCCGGATCACCAATATTCTTGCCGACAGCGACGATGAAGATGAAGACTCTATCCAGCTTCCCGCATTAACGGGCGCCGTCAGCATAGAGAATGTCAGCTACGCCTACGGCCAAGACGGGCATACCGTTCTGCAAGATATCAGCTTCAAGCTGAAGCCCGGCGAAACCTTGGGTATCGTCGGCCCCACGGCCGTCGGCAAATCTTCCCTGGCGTGGCTGCTTGTCGGCCTGGACGCCCCGTCAGAAGGACAGGTCCGGCTGGATGGTATCGACATCTCCCTCCTTCGGGCTAAAGAATTGGGCCGGTATCTGGCTTACCTGCCGCAGGAGATCGAGCTGTTCGAAGGTACGGTGCGGGAGAACATCGCTCGCTTCGGCAAAGCCGGAGAAATGGAGGTGGTCAGCGCTGCCCGGGCAGCGCGGGCTCATGAAATGATCCTCAGATTGGGACACGGCTATGAGACCTTAATCGGTGAAAACGGCGCTGCTTTGTCCGGCGGGACCCGCCAACGGGTGGCGCTGGCGAGGACATTGCTGAGCGATCCGAAAATCGCGGTACTGGATGAACCCAATGCCAGCCTCGACGTGGTCGGGGACAATGCCCTGATCTCCGCCTTGAACGACCGTTTTGCACGGGGACTGACGACAATCATCATTTCCCATCGGCCGAGCATCCTGAAAAACGCCGACAAGCTGCTCATGCTGAAGCAGGGCGGCACGGCGGAATTCGGCGACTGTGAGACACTCTTCAACAAGGTCAACCAGCCTTTCTCGGTTTTAACCCAGGCCGATGCGGCGGAGGTGAATGCGTAATGAAAAAGCACCACACATTTTTTCAATCCAATAGGTCCGATCACGACCTGGGCGGGCGGACGGCCGGACCGATCTGGAAAGGCTTGTTCCTCGGCGCTGTCTTATTTGCCGGGTTGGCGTCGGTTTCGGCCTTTTTTTCCCTCGGCGAATTGAGCCAAGCCCGCCATCAGGCAGAATTGCGGATCAGCGAGGCACATAAAACGACAGCGCCGCAACCGGCCCATCCATCCGTACAAAGCAAATTGCAAAATTACGGGGAAATCTAAGCCGCAGCGGTCTCGGTCAAGGGGCCGGTGCGGGCCTGCTGGCCCGGCAGTTGGAAATGGATATCGTGCGCGTCGGAGATGCGCACGACGTCGCGCGGGTTTGCCACGTTGTGGATTTTCTTGAACAGCTCGAACAGTTTGTTGGTCGGCTCCGCCCAGAACACGCCCTTCACGGTCTCGCCGCTATTGTTGAACAGCGCATGGGTGGAATATTTCGGGAAGGGGATGATATCTCCGGCCGTGGCGTGAACCTCCTCGCCGTTCATCAGCATATCCAGCTCGCCCTCCACCAGATACAGGAATTCATCCTGGGTGGAGTGAGAATGCGGCGGGATGTAGGTTTCCATCGGCATAATGGCGTCCCAGAAGAACCGCTCGTCATCCAGTTTCTTCGGAATATAAATCTGGCCCATGACGTTCCAGACCATGCCCTGCACCGGCTTGGCGTCGGCCAGCATCCGGTCCACATCGTTGGCTGAAAGGGTCATTCCGAATTCTCCTTCTTTTTGAGCGGGCTTAGCTTGTTCTGCATCTTGCGCCAGACCGGGTTGAAGTTGGCGAAGATCGGCCCCCAGCCTTCCCGCGCTTCCTCCAAGTCCGCCTCATCGTAATAGCCGATGAGGATACCGGCTTCGGAAATATTACGCTGCACCTGTACATTTTCCAACATCCCGTCGGTGACCATGGTCCGCTGGCGGGGTTTCAGCGCCCATTCCATCAGGCATTTATCGAGGCGTTGGCGTTCCGCTTCCAGCGCCGGATCATCGCCCCGGTCGGTCAGCTCACCGGGGTCTTCTTTCAGATCAAACAACATGGGCCGGAAGCCGTCCGCGTGGATATATTTATAGCGCCCGTCGAACACCATGCGAAGCCACGCTTCTCTGGGCGACTGATCAAGAATCTTCAGCGCGTCCATGAACGCATAGTCGTATTCGCTGATCACATAGGTCCGCCAGTCTTCCGGCGTTTCGCCACGGAGGAGCGGATTAAGCCGGCGGCCGTCAAAAATGTGGGGCTGAGGATAACCGCCCACCGCTTCCATGATGGTCGGCGCCACATCTATGGCTTCCACCAGTTCATCGCAGACATGCCCGCCGTCCGAGGACGGATCATAAATAATCAGTGGGATTTTAACGCTGGGCTCGTGGAACAGGTCCTTCTCCCCCATCCAGTGATCGCCCAGATAATCCCCGTGATCCGAGGTGAAGATGATCATCGTGTCGTCCATCCGGCCTTGTTCTTCCAGATAGGCAAACAACCGGCCCAATTCGTCATCGATCTGTTTGATCATCCCCATATAGGCGGGCAGGACGGCATCGCGGACCTCGTCCCTCGAAAACGCCTGGGACACCCGGTGGCTGATAAACGCGCCGTAGACCGGATGGGGGTCTTGTTTCTCCGCCTCGCTGCGCACCACCGGCAAGGCGTCATCGGGCCCATACATGGTGGCGTAGGGCGCCGGCGCCATATAGGGCCAGTGGGGTTTGATATAGGAAAGATGCAGGCACCACGGGTCGTCGCCGGCCTCATTGATGAAGTCCATGGCCCGGTTGGTGGTGTAGGCGGTTTCCGAATGCTCCGCCTTCACGCGCGCCGGGAATTGGGAATTCTTGAGATACCAGCCGGACAGAATCTCCCCGTTGGGCCCTTCCGCCGAGTTGGCCCAATCCTCCCACGGATTGTCGCCGTCGTACCCTACGTCCTTCAGATACTGGTTATAGGCCGGGTTGGGATCGTGGCTGGTGGAGGGGTGCACCCCGTCGTCGCGCTCATAAGGCTCGAACCCGCACTCAGCGGCGTAGACGCCTTCTTCGGTGTGTAGGCCCACTCCCAGCCGCGCCATGCCGGCATAGTCGGCCCGCATATGGGACTTACCCACCAGGGCCGTACGAACGCCGAGTGGCCGGAGGTGATCGCCCAGGGTCAGCTCCCCAATGCGCAGCGGCACGAAGTTCCAGCTTGCCCCGTGGGAATTCACATAGCGGCCCGTATAGAAACTCATGCGCGAGGCGCCGCAGACCGGCGACTGGCAATAGGCCTGGGTGAAACGGGTGCCTTTCGCCGCCAGGGCGTCGATATGCGGTGTTTCCAACTTGGGATTTCCCGCGCAGGACAGGTAATCCCAGCGGAGCTGGTCGCACATAATAAAAAGTATATTTTTGGTCGCGCCCACGCCGGTTCCCCCGGTTCAGTCTTCTTAGATCATGGCCCCCTCCGGAACGTCGATATCCAGCAGGGTGCCGCCGTACATATTGGCGGTGTGATCATATTCGAACAAGGCATGGGTGGCGAGACTGCTGACATCCCTGTGGAACCGCTGCACCGGCGAATCGAGGAACGTGCCCCGGGAGCCGGCGACAACCGCCAGTTCATCGACAATCGCGTGGCACTTGGACGCCACTTGGGAGACGATCATCCGGGTTTTGGCCCGTTCCGTGCGGCTTGGCGTCTCTCCGTCCAAAACCTGTTCCCAGATCTTGGCCGCGCCTTTCTCCCAAATGCCGATGGTGGCTTCCAGCTCCATGGCCAGGCGCGCCATCCGCACCCGCTGGGTCATCAGGCCCTGCTGTTTGTCGCCGGAATAAGCGCCCACTTTGGTCTTCAAGATGTCGACGACAATGTCCATCATGGCCTCGGCCGCACCGATCAATGGGCCGACCGCGCCGAACACCATGAAGGTCAGCAGCGGCACCTGCCAAAGCTTGCCCTTGTTGTGCTCAAGGCCCGGCGAATGGCGTTCGCGCATGCTCTCCACCGTAATGGTCCGGTGCGCCGGCACGAAGACATCGTCCAGGGTGACATCCCGGGAGCCGGTGGCGCGCATGGCGGCGACATGCCAGGTGTCCAGCACCTCGAACTCCTCCACCGGCACATAGAAACGCTGCACCGGCAAGGTCTTGTCGCCGTCCTGCACCGGCGCGCTCAGAAGCATGTAGTCCCCATGTAGGATACCGGTGGCGTATCCCCACCGGCCGCTTAATTTATAGCCGCCGTCAACCACGGTCGCCGTGCCGCTGGGCATCACCTGACCGGGCGCCATGGTGAAGCCCCGCTTGCCCCAGGTTTCGTCCTGGGCTTCTTTCGAGAAATGGGCGATCTGGAAATTGTGATAGATCAAAAAGCCCATGCACCAGGCGGTCGACGTGCAGCCTCGGCCCAGTATCCGGAAAATCTGCGGGATATAGGGGAACGGCAATTCCATGCCGCCGTAAGATTCCGCCACCACGGCGCGGAAAGCCTCCGCCTTTTGCAGCTCCTCGATGGTCGCATCGGGCAACCGGCCGGCGTCATCGGCGTCGCGGCCCCGCTCCCGCAAGGCAGGCACCATGGCCTGCAAATCCTTGAGGAGCTGATCGCCCCGCTCGCTCGACACCGACAGCACCGGAATATTCGTCATTTTAGCCTCTCCCCGCTTATAAAGTGAGATATCAATTGTTGACATATCAACTAAATATCCGTATGACAAGATGGAAAGGGAGCGTTTTCATTGGTTGAAACATCAACAGCACGCAAAAAGGTAGACGAACCGGATGAGCATCCGTTGGTCGATATGCGCAGCCACATCCCCGCCCTATCGGTGACCCTGGGCGGCAAGATCGGCCTGCATGCGCTCCGCCACAGCGCCCGGGAGTTGGACCTGGATCTCCGGGAATGGCGGATTATTCAAATTCTGGGCGGTG
>JAYQGD010000181.1:0-5935 GCA_038140415.1 Rhodospirillaceae bacterium | reverse complement strand
ATCCCATCGCCATGATCGTCGCCGATACCTTGGATCAGGCCAAGGACGCGGCGGAGCTGATCGACATCGAATTCAACCCGTTGCCGTCGGTGACCGATTCACAAATGATTACGGCCCCCGGCGCGCCGGCGGTCTATGACGAATGCCCGGACAATATCTCCCACGAAATGAATTGGGGCGATGCGGATGGAACCCAGGCCGCTTTCGACAAGGCCGCCCACGTGGTGAGCCGGAAGTTTGTCATCTCCCGGGTGCATGCCCAGTTCATGGAAACCCGCGGCGTGCTCGGTGACTATGACGAAAAAACCGGCCGCTACACCCTTTATGCCGATGTGCAGTACCCCCACCGGGTGCGGGAAGTGCTGGCCACCAAAATCCTCAACGTGCCCGACCAGGATATCCGCGTGGTGGCCGGCGATGTGGGCGGCGGGTTCGGCGCCAAGGGCTGGCAGTATTCGGAACACCGCCTGTCGATCTGGGCGGCGAAAAAAATCGGCCGGCCGGTGAAATGGTCGTGCGACCGCAGCGAAGCGGTGATGGCCGATGAACACGGCCGCGATAACGTGACCGAGGTGCAGATCGCCCTGGATGCGGAAGGCAAATTTTTGGGCCTCAAAGTGGACACGCTGTGTAATCTCGGGGCGTACATTTCGGCGATCCGAAACCTGCTCTCCAGCTTCACCAATATCGGCACAACCGTCGGCGTCTATGATTTCCCGGTGGCCCATGTACATATGGTCGCGGCGCTCTCCAACTCCAACCCGGTTGCGCCCTATCGCGGCGCGGGCCGCCCCGAAGCCACCTATGTGATCGAGCGGCTGATCGACGAGGCGGCGTCCGAAATCGGCATGGACCCGGCAGAGTTGCGCGCCAAGAACCTGATTACGCCGGACCAGATGCCCTATCAAAATCCGCTGGACTGCCGTTATGACTGCGGCGACTTCCCCACCGGTCAGGCCAAGGTGTTGGAAATGGCCGACTGGGCCGGCTTCGAGGCGCGCCGGGCCGAGTCCGCATCCCGCGGGATGCTGCGCGGTATCGGTCTCGCCAACGGGATCGAACGGGCCGCCTCGCCGGGCATGGATTTTGCCGAGGTACGGTTCTCCACCGCCGGCAAGGCGACCATCCTGATGGGCACAAAGGCGCAAGGCCAGGGCCACGAAACCATGTACAAACAGATCGCCGGAGAGTTTTTGGGGCTTGATCCCAACGATGTGCGGGTGATCGACGGCGACACCGATCAAGTGGCGTTCGGCATGGGCACCATGGGCTCGCGCTCCACGGTGATCGGCGGCACGGCGCTCTACAATGCGTGCAACAAGGTCGCGGAGAAGGGTAAGAAGATCGCCGCCCATGTGCTGGAAGCGGCCGAACAGGATATCGAGTTCAAGGAAGGCCAGTTCTCGGTCACCGGCACCGATCTGTCCATGAGCATCACCGATGTGGCCAAGGCGGCCTTCAATCCGGCGACCATTCCCGCCGGGATGGAGCCCGGCCTGTTCGAGACCGGCACGTTTTCGCCGGAGCAGGACACCTACCCTAACGGCAGCCATGTCTGCGAGGTGGAGATCGACCCCGGCACGGGCGAGGTGAAAATCCTGGATTACAACGTGGTCGACGATGTGGGCAACGTGGTCAATCCGATCTGCCTGAAGGGTCAGATCCATGGCGGCATCGCGCAAGGCGTCGGTCAGATATTGATGGAGCAGGTGGCCTATGATCCGGACTCGGGCCAGTTGCTGTCGGGCTCCTTCATGGATTACGCCATGCCCCGGGCCGACAATTTCTCCGACATCAAGATCGTCTCCAACCCGGTGCCGACCCAGCTCAACCCGCTGGGGGTCAAGGGCGCGGGCGAAGCCGGCACGGTCGGCGCCATGCCGTCTTTGATGAACGCGATCATGGATGCGCTCCGGCCCGCAGGTGTCGAGCACCTGGACATGCCGGCGACCCCGGCGCGGGTCTGGGCGGCAATCGAGGCGGCGAAGGCGAAACAGGCGGCGTGAGCAAAACCTTTTCGAAACTTCTGGCGGGCGGGGTCCGTCTGCTGACCGGATGGCAGGGCGCGGAGCGCGCTGCGCGCAATCGGCTGCAGGTGCGCGGTCTGCTGACCGACACATACACCATCCCGACGGACAAGGGGCCGCTGAAATTGGTCTGCACCGACCGGCGGGAAGTTCATTACGCGAGGCATTTTTTTGAACGGGAACCCTCCACCCTCAACTGGATCGACGGGTTCGACGCCCCGTGTACCTTTTGGGATGTGGGCGCGAACACGGGCATGTATGCGCTTTATGCCGGGCTCAATCCCGATGTCACGGTCATGGCGTTCGAGCCGGGGGCCGCGTCCTTCGCCGCGCTTTACCGGAATATCCACGCCAACGATTTGGACGGCCGGGTGCAGGGCCTGTGCCTGGGCTTCTATGACCGGAATACGTTGAGCCGACTGTCGATGGATTCGTTCGAGGCCGGCGGCGCCATGCATACATTCGGCGATGACGTTTCAAACGCGGCCAAGGCCTTTGCCGAGACCGTGCCGTCCCTGACCATGGACGCGTTTCGTGAGCTCTATAACGTGCCGGCGCCCACCTACCTGAAGATCGACGTGGACGGGGTGGAGGAGGAAATTCTGGCCGGCGCGGCGGAGACCCTGAAAGACCCGGACTTGCGCGCCGTGCTGATCGAGATCAGCACCGACGATGCGGCCCGGGGCGAGCGCCTGGCCGCCCGCCTGACCGACGCCGGGCTGACAAACCGGGAAGACTTTCCCGAGGATCACAACGCGATCTTTCGGCGGTAGGGAAATTCGATCTTCGGGAAAAATGGTGCCGCCTGGGTGACTTGAACACCCGACCCTCGCATTACGAATGCGATGCTCTACCAGCTGAGCTAAGGCGGCACATGCCATAGGATGGCTGCCGAGAACGGTGGCCGTTCGGCGGCCCTTAAATATACCGGACCGGGATAATTTACCAGAGACTATTTTGCGGCTTGGGTGACAGCGGGCAGGGCGGCCAGCACATCCGTGATCACGCCCTCCCAATCCCCGGCGGATGCCTGGCGGAACAGCTGGGCCGTCGGATACCAAGGCGTCGTGTCGCCGGTGAGCCCCCATTTCCAATCGGGTGCATGGTGGAGCAGCACCCACACCGGCTTGCCCAGCGCGCCGGCCAGATGAGCGACGGCGGTGTCCGTGGTGATCACCATATCCAACGCGTTAATGAGCGCCGCCGTTTCCGTCAGGGGCGCCGGGCCGGTATCAATGATCTCGAGCCTCGCCGGCAGGACCTCGCCGGCGGGGGCGGGGTCGCCCTTCTGCAAGCTGACCCAGGTGATTCCCTCAGCCTCGGCTAGTCTCGCCATGGCGTTCATGGGCAGATGGCGGAACTTTTCGACCGGGTTCGCCATGTTGCCCCGCCAATTGAGGCCGATCTTTAACGTGTCTCCGCCGGCCTCCGCCAGCCGCGCGCGCCATGCCGCCACGGCGGTCTCATCCGCCATCAAATACGCCTCCTCGTCCCCCATCTTTTCCGGCGTGATGTCCAAGAGCCCCGGCAGATCCATGAGCGCGATGTGAGCGTCAAACGCGGGTGGGGCGACGATTTCTGAAATGACCTCATCGGCCACGGCCTTCCCGGTGAGCGGGACGAGGCCGTCCGGCAATTGCACCACAACGTCCGCCACCAGCATTCGGGCAATGGCGGCGAACCGAAGCGCAAAGATGGTGTCGCCCAGTCCCTGCTCGCCGTACATCAATACCGTCTCGACAGGATTGAACACGCCACTCCACACCGGTTGTTCAAAGTCCCGCCGCCGGCCCGGAAAGCCCGCCCATTGCCAGCGCCACGCCAGCTCTTTGAAACCTTCATCGAAGGCGCCTCGGGATAGCAGCGCGAGGGACAGGTTCCAGTGAGCCAAAGCAAAGTCCGGGGCCAGGGCAATGGCTTTTAGGTAGGCGTCGATGGCCTCGTCCATCCGGCCGCAGTTCTTCAGCGCATTGCCCAGGTTATTGAGCGCGTCCACGTCATTGGGTCCGGCGGCGGCCCCTTGTTCGGCCACGGCCAGGGCCTCGTCGAACCGCCCGTCCCAACGCAACAGAGACGCCAGGTTGGCGGCCGCTTTCACGTGGGACGGATCCAACAACAGGGCATTGCGCCACGCCGCCTCCGCTTCACCGGCGTCATTGAGGCCCCGCTGCGCCAGACCCAGATTATTGTAATACTCGGCGATGTCGCCCTGCAGGACGATGGCCTGACTGATCAGATTGACCGCCAGTTCGTTGTCATTCTGCTGATGGGCGACAACGCCTAAGAGGTTCCACAGGTCGGGATGGGTGGGATAGGCGTTCAGCAGCTCCTGATAGAGCGCCGCCGCGCCGGTCAAATCGCCGGCTTGATGCAGAGAGATCGCTTGGGCCAGATGGGCGTCGAGGCCGGCTTGATCGCTCACGTCGGTCTCCTGGGTTTGGTTTTAAGTTTTCGGATCGCCGCTTTCGGCGCCGGGCGGAATGATCTCGGCCTCCGGTGCCGCGGCGGGTTCTTCCTTTGCCGGCTGAGCAATCGGGTCGAGGTCGCTGATCTGCGTCACCCGGGGCGGCGTGCCCCAGCTCAATGTATCGAACTGTTCACAACGGCCGCAGACCGGTTCCCACTCGGCAACCACATTGCCGCAATTGCCGCAAATCCAGGCCGAATCCGGATCGGCGTTGGCGGCCTTCCGCAGCCATTCCTTGGACGCCTCGACGTCGCCTTTCTCGCGCTCCTCCAGCTCCGCAATATAGCGGCAGACCCGGGCGGACGGGTTTTGACCAGCGGCCGCCTCCAGATGCTGACGCGCTTCTGACCACATGCCGGCGGCAAGGGCTGCCTTGGCAATGGCGACATGGCTCTCCGCGTGGTCCCGGTTATACCCGGCGAGCTGTTCCAGGGTGCGCATCTTTTCCTGGGGGCCCGCGCCCGGCGCGAGGTCTTCCATCACGTCGGCCAAGTGGGGATGAGGGTTGGTGACCCAGGATTCCTCAATCACCGAAGCGGCCCGGCGGCGTTTGCCTGCCCCCTGCAACAGTCGGGCATGCCGAACGGCGGCCGGCACGAAATCAGGGGCCATGGCGTTGGCCCGCTTGGCGTAAGACAGCGCATCTCCCAGCTTGCCTTCGGTCTCCGCCTCGATGCTACGCTGGAACTGCAGGATGGCCCGTTGGCGCCGGCCCTCGTCGTTCCCCATATGCTTGTTTTTGACTGCCTTGCGGACCGTGTCTTCGGCTTCCTGCCAGCTTCCCTTTTTGACCTGCAGATCAAACAGGGTGGATGACACCGTATCGGTCTTGGGGGCCAGTTCGTTGGCCTGTTCGGCGAGCTCCAGCGCCTCGTCCTCGTCGCCGTCCTGCAGGGCTTGTTTGAGTTTGCCGCTGAGGCCCAGATATTTGGTTTCCTTGCGTTCCGACATGGCGTCGAAGAACTTGCCGGCGGCTTTTTCGTCGCCGGACAGTTGCGCCGCCTGGGCCGACAGGAGCATGGTCAGAGGCGGTTCGGCCAGTAGGTCTTCGGCCTTCTTGGACAGCCGCCGCGCCTCCGCCGCATCGCCGGCGGCGACCGCGACCATGCCCTGGGTCAGCGCCTTATAGCCCCGTTGACGCCGCCATTCACGGCGCGCGCGGAAAATCCGGCGGGGCGCATTTCTGAAGAACGACCAAATCCGGAAGATGGTCGCCAGAATCAGAGAAATAAAAATCACCCCGGCGATCAGGATGCCCATGGAGGTTTCGATCTCATAGCCGAGCCAGCTCAAACTGGCCGCGCCGGGATTGTCCGCCACCAGGGCGGCGGCAAGACTGACCACGGCAAGAACGATCAGGAACCAGAAGGCTCGAAACATGAACGGTTACTCTTTCGGCGTCAAAAGTGAAACGGCGGTGACCTGAAGGTCTGCCAGAACC
>JAYQGD010000180.1:0-5956 GCA_038140415.1 Rhodospirillaceae bacterium | reverse complement strand
CAAATCCTGATCGCGCCGTTCAACCAATACACCATCACCACGTTCGGCTATGTCGACGCGCTTCTGATCCTGGCCATTATGCTCTGCCTGATTGTGCCCCTCGCCTATGTGCTGAAGGGCAAGACCACGGACCATTCCGCCGGCGCGGAAGCCGCACAGTCTCTTATGGACGCACTTAACAAGGCGCGGCGGCATTCGGGCTATCTGCTGTTAATCGCCGGGTTCTTTGTCTGCGGCTTCCACGTCATGTTCATCATGGGGCACCTACCAAACTATTTGTCGGTCCAGGGCATGCCGGACTGGCTGCGCGGCACGGCCATCAGTGTTATCGGCGTGACCAATTTGGCGGGCACGCTCATCTTCGGCTGGCTCGGCGACAAATACAGCAAGAAGTATCTGCTTAGCATCCTGTACACCATGCGGTCCGTCGTGATCGCCGGGTTCATTATCGTGCCCATTTCACCGACCTCGGTTTTGGTCTTCTCCGGCTGTCTCGGGTTCCTGTGGCTGGCCACGGTGCCGCTGACCAACGGACTTGTGGGCCAGATGTTCGGCATCCGCTATCTGGCGACCCTGGCCGGCATCGTCTTCGCCAGCCATCAGGTGGGCTCCTTCACATCGCTTTATCTGGGTGGGTGGTTGTATGACGCCACCGGCTCTTATGATCTGGTGTGGCAGATCGCCATTGTGCTGGGCCTCTGCGCCGCGCTCATCCACCTGCCGATCAAGATTCACCCCAAGGGCGAGCCGGTTCCCCAACCCGCGCAGTAAGCTAATTCGTCAGCCAGCGCTAAGCGGCAGGGTCATCGGGTCTTTGACCGCATAGATCGGCACGGGCTCGTCCCGGCCGCGCACTTCGGTGACGTGCCGGTCCTGGCCGGACATATCGACGCCGGCGAAATTGGCCACCTGCTCGGAAACAATCAGTGATACGCCGTAGTCCTTGGTCAACGCCTCCAGCCGGGCCGACACATTCACATTGTCGCCGATCGCGGAAAAGTTCTGCGCCGTCGGCGGGCCCATGGTGCCGACGATCACCTCGCCGCAACTGATGCCAATTCCCATGCGCATCGGCTCCTTCAGCTCCCGCGCCAGCCGTTCGTTCAGTTCAGCCAGCCGCCGGGTCATGGCCACCGCGCCGGCAATAGCGTTCCGGCAGCCGTCTTCGATGGTCCCTTCCGCGCCATAAAGCGCCATCAAGCCGTCGCCGGTAAACTGCGCGTAGTGGCCATGGGTTTCGGCGATGGCCGCCGCCATCTCGGCAAAAAACTGGTTGAGGATGAACAGAACATCGTAAGGGAGCTTCTCTTCGCCCAATTTGGTCGAGCCCCGGATATCCAGAAACATAATCGCGATGAGCTGTTCCCGGCCCTGGATGCCGCCCACCTTGTTGGCATCCTGCGCCGTTGCCGTCGGCGGCAGCAGCGGCTGAATGGACAGATCATGCCGGGGACATAGTTGGCAGGCCAGCCGAACCTCGGGCTCCGCCTCAATCCGGGTGAGCGCCCGTTTTTCCACCTCTTCCGGCAGGGGCAGCTCTGTATGCGCCTCGCCCACATGCACCCGGCAGGTGGTGCAGCGGCCCCGCCCGCCGCAGACGGAGGCGTGAGGCACGCCGGCAAATCTGAGTGTTTCCAATACGGTCTGGCCCACCGGCGCGGTCAGAGTGCGGCCGTCCGGAATACCCAAGTGATAAACGCCGTGCCGGTTACGGTAAAAGTGCCGGACAACCCGGGCAATAAAGACCGACAGGATAAGCGCGAAGACGATATAGAGGATATTCGGCTCAAGCGCGCTCAAATCCTTCATCATGTATTCGTGTTCGCGGAGCGGCGCATAGACCCGCCGGAAGAAATCCGGATCGTCCAACGCGACCTCGGCCAATTGCCGGCCGACGCGGGCGAATCCCAAAAATGCCAGCACCGGGATGAGGATCGCCGCGCCGAACAGAACGGGCACCCATTTCCGGTACCACGTTTTCAGACGAAGCCAAAAGTGCAGGCCCATGCACACATGGCCCCAAACAATGACCATCATGAACGTCTGCTGCACGCCGCGGACAGGATCGGCCACCCAGATCGACGTGATCACATATTTATAGGTGGGATCGAAATTTAAGAGCTCGCCGACCACGGCGGTGCCGATCACGTGCACCAGGATCAGCGGAAAGATTAAAAGGCCAAGCGCGATCTGCACCCCTTCCCAAAGGGGCATGCGGAGGGTCGACCGGCTGAACAAAGCAAACAGCGCCAGGAAAAAGTGGGTCAGGAACGCCGCCAAAAGGATCCAGCCGCCCGGCGGGCCCTGCCAGATGACGGCCAACGCCTGCCGCATGGCCTCCATGGCCTGCAGGGACACCAGGCCCAGGGCGTGGTTCAGAAGATGGGGGATGACAAATGCCGCCACCAATAGCCCGGCCCAAAGTCGTAATCGTCTTACCCACATATCTCTTTATACAAACATCGTCGCTGCGGAAAAAATCCGCCGGAAATTCTCCGGTTGATCATGGGGGAATTGCGGGACCGCCGCAATACGTCCAAACCGACGGGGCAGGGTCCGTTTATCCAACCAGCGCCGTGGCGGAAACCCCCGCTTTTACGGGCGGGGCGAATCTGGTTAGACTGGCCGCCATGCGCGGTTATTTCGGCATCGGCGTGGAAAACGTCAGCAAATCAATGAACGTGGGCAGCCTGTTCCGCTCCGCCCATGCGTTCGACGCGAGCTTTGTCTTTACCGTGGACGCCAAGTATCAGGCGCGGGAAGGCGGCCTGTCGGATACATCCAAAACGCCCGGCCACGTGCCCTTCTATCAATTTCCCGACGCCGCCGGTCTGGTCCTGCCGGACAAGTGCGAATTGATAGGGATCGAGCTGCTGGACGATGCGGCGGACCTGCCCAGCTTTCGCCATCCGCAGATGGCGGCCTATGTACTGGGACCGGAACGGGGCTCCCTCTCGCCGGAAATGTTGGAACGCTGCGCCTATACCGTCAAAATCCCGACAAAATTCTGCGTCAATTTGGGTGTGGCCGGCGCGATAGTCATGTATGACCGGCTGATGAGCCTTGGCCGGCACGCCCGCCGACCCGTGATGCCGGGCGGCGAGCCGGAACCGATGCCCAAGTCCGAGTTCGGGACGCCGGCGTCGATCACCAAGATGGACGCGTTTCGGGCGGAGCCGCCGGCGGCGGAAGTGGAAGAGTTTACGGAAATGGTGGATAACGGATGAGCATGCGACGGTTTCTGATCTCACTCATATATATGTCGGCCTTGATGTTGCCGGCCGCGCCTGTTGCGGCACAGTCGTTCCTGACGAATTCCGGTGATTGGAGCGCGTTTAAGGACGGCGCCGGTTCATCCCTGACCTGCTATATCGCCAGCGCACCCCTGAAAGAGACGGGCAATTATTCACAGCGGGGCGACGCGCTGGTGCTGGTCACCCACCGGCCCGGAGAGAAAACAAGAGACGTGGTGGAATTCCGCGCCGGCTACACCTACCGCAAGGACAGCGAGGTCTTGGTCAATATCGATGGCCAGGTCTACAAGCTGTTCACCTCGAACGAGGCGGCCTGGGCCAAGGATTCCAAGACCGACCGGTCCCTCACCCGCGCTATGATCCGGGGCCGCTCCATGGTGGTGACCGGCTTTTCAAGCCGGGGTACCAAGACCGTGGACACCTATTCCCTGAAAGGCTTCACCGCCGCCTACCGCACCATCGGCAAGGCCTGCGGCGTGAAGTAGCGTCCGGATCACGCATGTGAGCAACCCAAAAAAAAATCTCATCGGGCTCAGCCGGGAGGAGCTGGCGGCGGAGCTGGCGCTCTTGGGCGAGAAGCCGTTCCGCGCCAAACAGCTTTGGCACTGGATCTATTTCCGGGGCGAGACCGACTTCGCCGAGATGACCACCTTGTCGAAGGGATTGCGGGAGACCCTGGCCGAACATTTCGAGCTCCGCCGGCCCCGCGTGGTCACCGAGCAATTGTCCGAGGACGGCACCCGCAAATGGTTGTTGGGCACGGATGACGGTAACGATGTGGAATCCGTCTATATCCCCGAGGAAGATCGAGGGGCACTGTGTATTTCCTCCCAAGTCGGCTGCACGTTGACGTGCAAGTTCTGCCACACCGGCACTCAGCGGCTGGTGAGGAACCTGGAACCGGCGGAGATCGTCGGCCAGATGATGATCGCGAGGGACACCTACGGCGAATGGCCGTCGCCGCCGGAAGGCAGGATGTTGTCCAACATCGTCATGATGGGCATGGGCGAGCCGCTTTATAACTATGACGCGGTGGCCCACGCGCTCAAGATCATCATGGACCCGGAAGGCATTGCGCTCTCAAAACGCAGGATCACGCTGTCGACCTCGGGCGTGGTGCCGATGATGCAGCGGGTCGGCGAGGAGCTGGGAGTCGGCCTGGCGGTGTCGCTGCATGCGGTGCAGGATGATCTCCGGGACATTTTGGTTCCCATCAACAAGAAATATCCGATCGCGGAACTGCTGGCGGCCTGCCGGGCCTATCCCGGCGCCAACAACGCACGGCGCATCACCTTTGAGTATGTGATGCTGAAAAACGTTAATGATTCCACCGCCGACGCCAAGGAGCTTGTGCGGCTGCTCAAGGGTATTCCCGCCAAAATCAACCTGATCCCGTTCAACAAGTGGCCGGGGGCGGAATACGAATGCTCGTCCCACCACGTGATCAGGAAGTTCTCTGAGATTCTGAACGAGAACGGCTTGTCCGCGCCGATCCGGGTGCCCCGGGGCCGGGACATCATGGCCGCCTGCGGGCAATTGAAGTCCGCCAGCGAACGGGCGCGGCGATCTCAAACGGCCGAACCCTCGCCCCTGCCCGCCTAACCAAAACCCGCCGGTTTGTCAGCGGTTGTTTGAGGCGTATATTAGCCTCCGGAGGATGATCTTATGGACGGACGGGACAAGGAACTGATCTATGTGGGCGACCCCATGTGCTCCTGGTGCTACGGGTTCGTGCCGACCAAGCGTAAGCTGGAAGAGCAATGCGAGGGCCGCGCGGTAACCACCTTGGTGGTCGGCGGGTTGCATATCGACTGGACCGAGCCTCAGGACGAGGAGCGAAAAAAGTTCCTGGACGAACACTGGCGAGAGATCGGCGAGCGGTCCGGCCAGCCGTTCAAGTTCGATATCCTGGCGCGGGATGATTTCGTCTACAACACGGAGGCCGCCTGCCGCGCCGCCGTCACTGCCCGCGATATGGCCGGCAACAAGACCGCGCTGAATTTCTTCACCCATCTGCAGGGCGCGTTCTACGCCGAAAACCAGGATGTGACACAGGACGACGTGTTGATCGACCTGGCCGCAGCGTTTGGTCTCGACAGAGACGATTTCGCCCAGCGTTTTCCGTCAGACGAAATGCGGCAGAAAACCCAGATGGATTTTTACTTTGCCCAGCGGTTGGGCGTCAGCGGCTTTCCGACCGTGGTGGTCAACGACAAGAACGGTTTCGCCTATCTGACCGTCGGCTATCAAGAGTATGAAAATCTAGAGCCGGTGATCGAGGCTTGGCTCACCGATCAGCTCGCCCACCAACAATCGGCGGCGGAATAAGCAGCTCAGTCGTCCGAGGGGCCGACGTAGAACGTCCCCTCCACTTCGAAAATATCGTTCTGGTTGAGCGCCGAAACTTCCAGGATGGTGCGCGGCGGATAGGGCCCGCCCTCCCACAGTTTTTCCTGCACCGCGTTGACGATGGGCCGGTAGGCATTCATGTCGGTCACATAAACGGTCAAGCGCACCGCATCCCACAGGCTGGCGCCCTCCGAGGCGGCGATCAGTTCCATATTGCGAAACGCTTGCGTAATCCTGGCCTCGTCGCCTTCCACCAGTTCATTGGTGTCCGGATCGATCCCGCGCATGCCGGCAATGAACACATAGTCCCCCGCCCGCGCGCCGACCGACCAGGTGCCGGTGGGCGCAATCGC
>JAYQGD010000179.1:0-5978 GCA_038140415.1 Rhodospirillaceae bacterium | reverse complement strand
CACACACGCCGCGATAAACGGGGCAGCCATTCGGTTCCTCCAAGTCTTCTTTTATCGATGGGGTGAGGATAGTCCGGTTTATCCGGCGGCGCCACCTTGTAGAAGCGGGTCCAGCTTTCCGGCAGCGTCCAGGGCGTGGAGCTCGTCGCAGCCGCCGATGGATTGATCATCGATAAAAATCTGCGGCACCGTCCGGGCGCCGGGGGCGCGTGCTTCCATCGCCTTGCGGTTTGCGGAATTCATCATCACGTCCATCTCCTCGAAATCGACGTTCTTTTTCTTCAACAGCGACTTAGCCCGCGCGCAATAGCCGCAAAAAGGCGAGGTATAAATTTCCACTTTGGCCACGGAACTCTCCGGCGAATGAAATGAACATGGATTTACCTATTATATATATAAGCCTCTTTACCGCGTTATCCAGTCACATTCTTAGGAAGCCGAGCGGCCTTAAGACCGGTCGCGCACCACCCGCGCCAAGGTCAGCACATCCACGTGAGTGGCGCCGGCCCGCCGGAGGGTCTTGGTGCAGGCCGACACGGTGGCGCCGGTGGTCAGCACATCGTCGATCAGCAACACCCGCTTACCGGTCAGCTCTTCCTTGGCGCGGGGATGAACTTTGAACGCCCCACGCAGGTTTGCCGCCCGCCGGGACCGGCTGAGCCGCCCCTGAGAAGGCGTGCGCTTTCGCCGGATCAGGGTCCCGGTGAGAACAGGTTTGTCCGCAAGCCTGCCGATCTCCATGGCGAGGACGGCCGCCTGATTAAACCGCCTGGCGAACAGCCGGGTCCAATGCAGGGGCACGGGGATGAGGTAGTCGGCTGCACCGATGAGGTCCTCACCGGCCCGATTCATCCAGCGGGAGAAGGCGATGGCGCGCTGTAATTGATCGCCGTGCTTGAAGCCCAGGATCAATTGCCGGCTTTGGTCATCATAAATGAACGCCGCCCGCGCCCGGTCGAAGACGGGCCGGGTCCGGGCGCATTCGCCGCAGATCGCGCCCGCCCCCAGATCATAGTCGAAGGGCAGGCCGCAAGCAGCACAACACGGCGCGCTGATGAAACTGATGGTCTGCCAGCACTCGCCACACAGCGTGTGAATTCTGCCGATGATGGCCCGGCAGTTCAGGCAGCGGGGCGGATACAGCAGATCCAGGGCCGTTTCGAGCGTGCGGTGGAGATCAGGCAGCATGCCGGTTCCTCTCGACGGGGCGCTTGGGTCCCGCCGTAAATCCCTTTAAACACTATCTATGCAGTTGCCAGAGGCCCTTTTCAGAAAATGCGGGATGCGCCGGTCATGAACGACGCCATGCAGGTGTTCGACCGACGGGCCGTGCGGCGGCACCGGGACCGAGCGGCGGCGGGTTTAAGCGACTATGATTTCCTGTTCCACCAAGCGAACGAGATCATCCTGGATCGCCTCGACGATATCCGCCGGGAATTTCCCCGGGTGCTGGATTTGGGCTGCCGGACCGGCGGATTGGCCGAAGCCCTGCGATCACGAGCCGGGGTCGAGATGGTGGTGCAGAGCGATCTCTCCCAGGCCATGGTGTCGCAAACGGACGGGTTGGGTCTCGTTTCAGACGAGGAGTTTAGCCCGTTCGCGCCGGAAACATTTGATCTGGTGGTGAGTTGCCTGAACCTCCATTGGGTGAATGACCTGCCCGGCGCGCTGATCCAGATCCGCCAAAGCCTGAAGCCGGACGGCTTGTTCCTTGCGGCGTTGTTCGGCGGCGAAACCCTGACCGAGTTGCGCCAGGCGTTCCTGGAGGCCGAGGTGGAAACCATGGGTGGTGTGGGGCCCCGGATTTCCCCGATGACGGACATCAGAGACGCCGGCGGCTTGCTGCAGCGGGCCGGGTTCGCCCTGCCGGTGGCGGATACTCAGACGTTGACGGTGTCCTACGGCTCGGCGCTCAAGTTGATGCACGATCTAAGAGGCATGGGTGAAAGCCACGCCGCTGTCTCCCGGCGCAAGACCTTTACCCGCCGGGACACGTTGGCGCGGACGGCTGCGATCTATGAGGAGCGGTTCGCCGGGGAGGACGGACGCCTGCCGGCGACGTTCGAGATCATCATGTTGACCGGCTGGGCCCCGTCGCCGGATCAACCCCAGCCTCTGGCGCGGGGGTCTGGTCAGGTGTCGCTGGGGGATGTCTTATCCCGCGATGACGACGAGGCTTAAGCGGTTGCTTACGACCGGGCCCCGCGTTAGGACAGGCCGATGAAATTTCCCGACCCATTGATCAAAGGCACGCTGGTGAAGCGCTACAAGCGGTTCCTGTCCGACATCGTGTTGGAAAGCGGCGAGGAGATCACCGCGCACTGCGCCAATTCGGGCACCATGTTGTCGGTCAACGATCCCGGTTCCGAGGTGTGGGTGTCGCCCGCACGTAATCCGGACCGCAAGCTGAAATATACGTGGGAGCTGATCCGCGTCGGTAAATCCCTCGTCGGCATCAATACGGCGTTGCCCAATAAGATCGTGCAGGAAGCTATCGAGGACGGCACGGTGCCGGAACTTCAGGGCTACGCCACGCTGCGGCGTGAGGTGAAATACGGCAAGAACTCCCGCATCGATATCCTGCTGGAAGATAAGACCAAGCCTCTTTGTTATGTGGAGATCAAGAACGTGACCATGCGCCGGGGCGAAGTGGCGGAATTTCCCGATGCGGTGACCGCGCGGGGCACCAAGCATCTGGGCGAATTGGCGGATCAGGTAAAGGCCGGCCACCGGGCGGTGATGTTTTATCTGATCCAGCGGGAAGACTGCGAGAGCTTTACCTTGGCCGATGATATCGATCCGGCCTATGCCGAAGCCTTAGGCGCGGCGCGGAAAGCCGGGGTCGAGGTGCTCGCGTATAAATGTTCGCTGACACCTGAGGAAATCAAAGTGGTCGCGCCAATAGGCTTGGAACTCTAGCTGTTCCGCCCTACATTAAGAGCTTAAACCAGGAGGTCCGTTTTGGACGCTGAAACCAGATCCATCAAAATTCACGGCGCGGCCGAATTCGAAGGCATGCGCAAGGCCGGCCGCCTGGCCGCCGAAACGCTGGACTATATTACCGAGTTTGTCGTGCCGGGTGTGACGACCGAAAAGCTGGACCAGCTCTGCGCCGAGTTTATCGCGGATCGCGGGGGCATCTCCGCGCCGCTCAACTATCGCGGCTTTCCCAAATCTGTCTGCACCTCCGTCAACCATGTGGTGTGCCACGGTATTCCCGGCGACAAAGTGTTGCTGGACGGCGATGTGATCAATATCGATGTGACGCCCATTGTCGACGGCTGGCACGGCGATACCAGCCGGATGTTCTGTGTCGGCGATGTCGGGATTAAATCCCAGCGGCTGATTGATGTGACCTACGAGGCCATGATGAAAGGCATCGAGGTGGTCAAGCCGGGTGCGACCGTCGGCGATATCGGCCACGCGATTGAGACGTTCGTCAAACCGTTCCGCTATTCCGTGGTGCGGGATTTCTGTGGCCACGGTCTGGGCCGCATCTTCCACGATGCGCCGAACATTTTGCACTTCGGCAAGCCGGGCCAGGGCGCGGTGCTGCAGGAAGGCATGTTCTTTACCATCGAGCCCATGGTGAATATCGGCCGCCCCGAGGTGAAAATCCTGTCCGACGGCTGGACCGCGGTGACCAAGGACCGCTCGCTCTCCGCTCAGTTCGAACATTCCCTTGGCGTCACCGCCGACGGCTACGAGATATTTACGGGTTCACCCAAGGGCTTCGACAAACCGCCGTACGGCGCCGCAGCCTAACCGCCGGGTTCCGCCGGCATGAGCGATAAACCCCATTACACCGGACACCGGCAGCGGCTGCGGGAACGTTTCCTGAAAGCCGGCGGGGATACCCTGCCCGACTACGAGATGCTGGAACTGGTCCTGTTCATGGCCCAGCCCCGGGGCGATATGAAACCGGTGGCCAAGGCGCTCCTCAAAAAATTCGGCTCCTATGCGGAGGTGTTGTCGGCGGACGCGGCGCAATTGAAATAAGTCGCCGGCGTCGGTGATGCGGCGGTGGCGGCGCTCAAGACCGTTCGGGACGCGGCGGTGCGCCTGGCCAAGGAAGAGATTACCGACGCGCCGGTCATGTCATCCTGGCAGGCGCTGCTGGACTACTGCCGGGCGACCATGGGCCGGATCAAGAACGAGCAGTTCCGCGTGTTCTTCCTGAACCGCAAGAACGTGCTGATCGCTGATGAGGTGCAGGCGGAAGGCACGGTGGATCACACGCCGGTCTACCCGAGGGAAATCGTCAAGCGGGCGCTGGATCTGGGCGCCACCGCGATCATCATGGCCCACAATCACCCGAGCGGCGATCCGACGCCGTCCAAGGGCGACGTGGAAATGACCAAAGAGGTCAAGGAAGCCGGCGAAAAGCTGGGCATCGTCCTGCACGACCATATCGTCGTCGGGCGCAACGGCACGACCAGTTTCAAGGCGCTGGGGCTGCTTTAGCTACGCCGGCGGATATTTCTCCAGATACGCCGCGCGGGTTTTGCGGAAATCCTCGATGACCTTCCGGCCTTCCCGGCCCATGGTCTCAATCTCCTCGCCTGTTGGGCCGACCTTGCCTTCCACATAGCTGGGGCGGGCCTTCAAACGTTCCCACCAGGCCTTGGCGTTGGGCCGGTCCGCCATGAACTCGTCGGCAAACGTGAGACCGTCCAGCCGGGCGATGAAGGTGCCGAGCTCCAAGTCCGCCAATGTAAACTGCTCGCCCATCAGCCACGGCCCGCCGGTCGCGGTGGCTTTTTCGATCTTGGCGAACATGCGCTCCCACGCCGCGATGGCGCGCATGGCATACGGCGAGTCGAACCCGTCAAACACACAGGATTTCTGGCGCTGGGTGCGTTCCAGCACGGTCTGGCTGTCCCATTGGGCGTTGCGGTCGGCTTCCGGCATGGCCAGCATCTTGGCCCGGAACACGGCAACGAAGGAGAGGGACGCCACGCCTTCAAACCCGGCCTCGTCCGCTTCCTTGATCCATTCCCGCATATGGGCGATGTCGGCGCGGGAGGAGGGCTTTAGCGGCGGGTCGGGATAGAGATCATCCAGATAGTCGCAGATGAGGGTCGATTCCCGGATCACCTCTCCGTCGTGGACAAGGGTCGGCACCTGGGCCTTGGGATTGAGTTTCATGTAGTCCGGGTCGAATTGTTCGCCTTTAAACAGGTGCACCTCGTGGGGCACCCAATCGGTGACGCCCTTTTCCGCCAGCACCATCAATGGGCGCTCCGAGCAGATGGAATTTTCAAAGTAATAGAGTTCCAGCATTTGTTTTCCTTCCCCGTCTCCTGTGGCAGGATAGCGGAAATGCGCATCGGCGCCACACCAAACAAAGACCCAAATAAAGAGAATGGGAGGACATCATGCGGGACGGCGATCTGAGTTTCACGACAAGAGATATCGAGTATCTGCGCCACGGCGACCGGGGCTTTAACCTGCGGCTGTTCACGCCGGCGGGCGACGGGCCCTTCCCGTGCATCATCGACATTCACGGCGGCGCCTGGAACACCAGCTCGCTGGAAGGCTGCAAGGTACGGGACGAGGTTCTGGCCGGGGCGGGCTTTGCCGTCGCCGCGCTGGATTTCCGCCACGCTGCGGACGCCTATCCGTCGTCCCTGCAGGATATTAACTACGCCATCCGCTGGGCGAAGAAGAACGCCGCCGATCTGAACATCGATCCGGCGCGCATCGGCCTGTCGGGCCAATCCAGCGGCGGCCATCTGGTGGCGCTGGTCTCCATGCGTCCGGATGATCCGCGCTATACCGAAATTCCGCTGGAAGGCGGTGAGGGCATTGATGCGAGTGTCGTCTGCGTCGCTATGGAATGGCCGGTGATCAACCCGCTGTCCCGCTATCACCATGCGCTCAAATCGCTGGAGAGCGAGGAGACCTTGGGCTGGGTCGGCAAAATCCCCGAATACCACCACATCTATTGGGGCGACGAGGACACCATGGCCGAGGGC
>JAYQGD010000178.1:0-5997 GCA_038140415.1 Rhodospirillaceae bacterium | reverse complement strand
TCGGTCTGGTCCGGCACCGACGGCAAGCTGGCCGCAGCGGCCGAATAAGCAAAGGAACTCCTATCATGGCGGATATCGTTTTCGGATTGGGCAGTTCTCACGGGCCGCTGTTGGCGCTGCCGCCCGACATGTGGAGCTTGCGCGCCGAGGATGACAAGAAGAACCCGGCGCTGGAGTACCGGGGTGAAAAGTACAAATGGGACGATCTTCGCGATCTCCGTGTCTCGGAGAATATCGCCGCGCAGGTCGAACTTCCCGTGCGGGAAGAACGCCACGCCGCCTGTCAGGCTCATATCGCCGAGTTGGGCCGCCGGCTGGCCGACGTCAATCCGGATGTCCTGGTGATTGTCGGCGATGACCAGCACGAATGGTTCCAGCCGGAGAACATGCCGACCTTTGCCGTCTATTACGGTGATCATGTGCTCAACCGGCCGCCGGCCAAGGATATCGAGAAAAAGTCCAAGGCTCTGGCCCTGGCCGCTATGAATTACCGCACGCCCGACGATGTGCGCTATGAGACCGTACCCGATCTTGCCTTGAAGATCATCTCTCAGGCCAAGGATGACGGGTTCGATATCGCCACCTGCGGCGGCATTCCCCAGGGGGAGCAAGGCAATATCGGCATCGGCCACGCGTTCGGCTATGTGCAGCGGCGCATCTGCAACGACCAGCCGATCCCCTTCGTGCCGGTGATGCTGAACACCTTCTATCCGCCCAATCAAGCGACGCCGAAGCGATGCTTCGAATTCGGCCAAATGCTGGGCCGGGCCATCCACAACTGGGACTCGGACAAGAAAGTCGCCATCGTCGCTTCCGGCGGGCTCAGCCACTTCGTCATCGACGAAGAACACGACCAGCGCATGATCGCCGCTTTCAAGGCCAACGATCCGAACGGGCTGACGGGGGAGCCGGACGAGTTGTTCCGCTCCGGCACGTCGGAGACCAAGAACTGGATCACCAGCGCCGGCGCGCTGTCCGAGTCAGGCTTGGCCGTCGACATGTTCGAATACGTGCCCTGCTACCGCTCCGAAGCCGGCACCGGCAACGCCATGGGCTTCGCTACCTGGACTTAGCTCTCCCCCGCCCTATCAGGCGTTGGATTGCGGCGGATCGAACTGGAAGAATTCCCGGAACGCGGTGCTGATCTTGTTGCCGTAGTCTTTCTCGACCTCCTGCGCGATTGAATCCGGGATGGACACATCGTCCCGCCCCTCTTCCACGCCGGTGATGACAGTCAACTGAACCGCATCGGTATCGCCGATATTCTTAAATCCGCGATAGACCCGGGGCGGACAGGAGAACGTATCCCACTTGTTCAGCACGACCGTATGTTCCACCGGATCACCGATGTAGTATTCGATGGTGCCTTCCAGCACCATGAACGTCTCGAAGGTCGAATTGTGGGAATGGAGGCACGGGCCCTGGCCCGGCGGCATGATGGACACGAACATGGTCGTGCCGGCGGCGCCGAAGATCGGCGCGGCATTGCCGAACGGGTTCTTGGTGTCGTCCAGAATAACCGGCATCAGCTTGCGGGCGTAAAACACGTCCATCGCGTCCTGGCCGACCCATTCCAGATCATCGGCCGTGGACATCTGGCGCAGATCCGAAAACCGGCCGATCCGGCTATCGATCTCTTCCTTGGTGGGCGTGTAAATTTCATTTGTCATGACTAGCCTCCTTCTTCGGGTACATGGTGCTTAAAGAATTATCGCTTCACTGGATTGTGTGGCGGTCATACTATCACGGTCAGGATATTTTTCCCGATTTTCCCTTTCGGTTTCCGGGTCATTTGAGTAGGGTACGTCCCAATTCTAGGAACACACCAAAAATTGGGCAGGATACAATGAGCAATCCCATTTCCGCCGTCGATCCCGACGGGCTTCTTGAATATTCGGTGGTCTTTACCGACCGCTCCCTGAACCATATGTCCCAGTCCTTTCAGGGCGTCATGCGGGACATCTCCGACACCTTGAAGAGCGTCTACAACGCGGACGCGATCGCGATTGTGCCGGGCGGCGGCACCTATGGCATGGAAGCCGTGGCCCGCCAGTTCGCCACGGGGAAGAAGTGTCTGGTGATCCGCAACGGCTTTTTCAGCTTCCGCTGGTCGCAGATTTTCGAAGCGGGCAACATCCCGTCTTCAGAGACCGTTCTTAAAGCGCGGCTGGTGGAAAGCGGCAATCAGGCCGCCTTTGCCCCCGCCCCCATCGAAGAGGTGGTGGCCGCGATTGAGAAAGAAAAACCGGACATGGTCTTCGCGCCGCACGTGGAAACGGCCTCCGGCATCATCCTGCCGGACGACTATGTCAAAGCCGTCGCCGACGCTACTCACGCGGCGGGCGGGCTGTTCGTTCTCGACTGCATCGCGTCCGGCTGCGTCTGGGTCGACATGAAAGCCACCGGCGTCGACATTCTGTTAAGCGCCCCGCAAAAGGGCTGGAGCGCGTCGCCCTGCAGCGCGCTGGTGATGATGAATCAATCCGCCTTGGACAAGATGGACGGCACGGCCAGTTCCAGCTTTGCCGCCGATCTGAAGAAATGGCGGCAGATCATGGAAGCGTATGAGAACGGCGGCCACGCTTACCACGCGACCATGCCGACGGATGCGCTGGTAAAATTCCATCAGTCCATGAAGGAAACGCAAGCCTACGGCTTCGACAAAGTCAAAGAGGAGCAATGGGCGCTCGGCAATAAAGTCCGGGAACTGCTGGTGAGCAAGGGCTTCCGCAGCGTCGCCGCCGAAGGCTTCCAGGCGCCGGGTGTGGTGGTCAGCTACACCGACGACGGCGATATCCAAACCGGCAAGAAGTTCGCCGCGGCCGGCCTGCAAACCGCTGCCGGCGTACCCCTGATGTGTGATGAGCCGGAAGGGTTCAGCACCTTCCGGATGGGTCTGTTCGGCCTTGATAAGCTGCACAACATCGACCGGACCGTGGACAACCTGTCCAAGGCGCTCGATCAGATCGCTTAAAGCTTAAGCTTCACGGAATTCGAAGAGCCGCGGCGCTTACGTCGCGGCTTCTTCTTTTTTGAACCGGCCTTTAACGAAATGATGATAGGCCAGGTAGGCCAGGGCCACCACGATGGCCGCATCAGCGATCAGGGCGTCCTTCAGGATCACCAGCACCGCCAACAGTAACCGGAGAGCGATCTCCCACTTGGCGAGGCGGTGCTTGTCCTGGCGGCTCAGCGCGCTCGCCACCAGATAGAGCGCGAACACCAGCCGCACCAACAGCCAACCCAGGGTCGCCAGGTGAATGGTGCCGTCATAGCCGGGCAGATAGCTCTTCTCCGTCGTGCCGCCTTCCAGGACCGGCGCGATCTGCGCCGCCTCGATCAGCAACAACTCCGGATAGAAGGCGAAGACGAACGGGATGGTAAACATGATGATGCCCGACCGTACGGCGGAGAAACCCGTCGCCAATGGTTCCGCCTTGGAGATGGTGGACGCCGCGAACGCGGCGATTGCAACGGGTGGGGTAATCGCCGAGGCCACCGCGAAGTAGAAAATGAACATGTGGGACGTAAACACCGAGGTGCCGAGCGCCGCCAGCAACGGACCAATGATCAGCACCACGTTTACATAGGCCGGCAGGGTCGGCATGCCCATGCCCAGCAGGATGGTGGCGAACATGGTCACCACCAGCGCCAGCATCAGATAGAGCGAGCCGCCGATGTGGAATTCCGAACCGAACAAGTTGAACGTCTCGACAGACTTCAGCCAGTTCAGCACATCAATGGTCAGGATGCCGGTGAAGTTGGTGAAATTAATGCAGACGTCAATCACCGAGACCGCGACCAAGAGCAGGAACAGCTCGCCGATGATCATGCCGGCGTCCGCCAAGGCGGTCAGCACTTTGGATGGCTTTTTGCGGATTTCCGGATCCAGGAACAACAACGCCACCAGCAACGCAACGGCGTAGAAACCGGCCGAGTCCGGATCGCCCGCCGCATTCTGGATGACTTTCAAGAGCCAAGGCAGCTTTTCCCCGGTTGCGGAGTCATAACCCAACAGGAAAGCCGGCCAGCCGTTGGCCACCGTATCCTTGGAGGTGAGCAGCAGGAACAGGATCATCAGGATCGGGCCGGCGATCATGATCAGGTTCTTATAGTCTTCGCGGGTCAGCTTCTGTTCTTCGGTCAGGACCTTAACCGCCTGGATATCCATCCGCCGGGATTCAAACACCACCATCAAAAACAGGCTGAAGAAATAGGCAACCGCCGGCAGAAAAGCCGCCACGATCACCTCGGAATAAGGCACAGTGGACAGGGCGGCCAGCACGAAGGCCGCGATGCCCATCACCGGCGGCATAATCTGCCCGCCGCTGGACGCCGCCGCCTCGACCCCGCCGGCGAATGTTTTGCGGAATCCGTTCTGGATCATCATCGGGATGGTCAAGGTGCCGGTGCCGAGCACGTTCACCACCGGCCCACCGGATATCGTGCCGAAGGTGGCCGAACCCACAATGGCGGCATGGGCCGGGCCGCCGCGAAGATTCCGGGTGATCACCACGGCCATACGGATCAGCGACCGGCCACCGGCCGACGCGCCGAACAACGCGCCCAGCACCACGTAGGGGAACACAATGTTCACGGTGATATTCAGGAACTGACCTAGAATCCCGTTGGATTCGATAATAATCGCGTTTCGGGCCGCCACCACGCCCGCCGAATAGTCGCGTATCCCGTCGGTGATGGTGCCGATGGAGGTGGTCAGATACTTGTTGTCAGTCCAGTCGAAGTACCAGGCCGCGGCGGAAATCACCGTGTAGAGGAAAGCCGCAATGGCCACGGCAACGATGGGGAAGCCCCAGACCTTAATGATGTAGACAAAGAAAATACCGACCGACCACACCAGGAAAGGCAGAATCCACGGCCCGATATTGGTCTGACAGTCGGGGAAGTCTTCATCCGGCGGCGTGCCGAAAATCGCCATATATTCTGCCGCCCGCGCCCGGTTTTCCTCCATCAGCCGTTCCCGCTCGCCGGTGATCGTATCGATCAGGCAAACCTGCTCGTGTTCAATCAGGAAGACCAGAACCACGGCGAAGATGGTCAGCAGCATGAGCGCATCCAAAAGCATGCCACCGTAGTACTTGTTCGGGCCCGCCTCTTTCCAATCCCGGGAGAACGAGGCGTTCAACAAGGAGATGGTCAGCATCAGCGCAAAAGCAACGGGGAAAAAGAATTCTGAATTGTATTTGCTGTAGCGGGGGACGTCGCCCAGGCCGGGAATAAGCTGGATCGTTTCCAGCAGGCCGGGCACGTTCGGAAAGTTGTTTGCCATCCCGACCACGACCAGGATGAACGCGAGAACCATGGCGACGTTGCGGCGCCAATTCTGCGGTTCTTGGACGGCAGTATCAGACATGGTTCCGTTTTTCCCCCGGAAGAAACGGGCTTTCAGCCCTCTTATGTGGAAAAGAGCCGGAGCGCTTATACGCTCCGACTCTCAACTTTCCGCTTTAGACGCGCCGCTTAGCCTTTCGGCTTCATGCAGTCGTCGATCTTGTGACCGGCTTCTTCCCACGCCTCAACGGCGCCGGGGTGCATGACCACTTTGGCCGTGCAGATGCCCATCAGGGTGTTGTCAATTTTGCCGAAGTGCGAGGACTTGGCGAAAGCAACGTTCTTGTAAAGGTTGGGCAGGTTCTTCAGGAACGCCGCCGTCAGGGACTTGGCCAGAGCCTTGTCCATCTTCTTGTGAACGATCACGCCGGCGGTGTTCGCCACGGCGCGATACATGCCATCTTCCGAAATGATCCGCGCACCATCGCCCAGGTGGGCCAGTTCGCTGACCGGGAAGACATTCGCCGCGTTGCCCGGCGCCTTCAGATATTTCTGCATGGCAGCGGATTCAAACTTGGCCTTCGGAATGGAGACCATGTTGATCTTACCGGCGGCCATGAAGACCGGCAGGAAGGCCGACGGATTGGTGCTCGGCCGCACGGCGGCATCAACCGAACCATCCAGGAAGATGGAATTGGCTTGGCC
>JAYQGD010000177.1:0-6027 GCA_038140415.1 Rhodospirillaceae bacterium | reverse complement strand
GACACGGTGTCGCCATGTTCTGACTATCCAATAACTGATCGATTTTCTTGGTCAATGCAGTGCATCTCCCGCTGGAAAGAAGCCACGAAAAATTAGGGACGCGGTTATACGCTTTTTTGAACCGTTGAAAAGAGCTATTTTGCACACAACTGAGATGCTTAAGACCGATCAGCCGTGGTACCCGGACATGCTCCGACGGCAACCATCGCGTATCGACAAAGATTGGAGAGATAGATGTTTATTCAGACGGAAAGCATGCCCGATCCGAACAGGATGAAGTTCCATCCCGGCGAAACTGTTTTATCGGGCGGCATTGCCGAATTTGAAAATGCCGAAACGGCGGAACGCTCCCCGCTGGCGGCGCGGCTGTTCGGCGTCGGCGGCGTTGATGCGGTGACGCTGTACACCGACTCCGTGATGGTGGTGAAGGCCGGCGGCGAAGATTGGCAAGTCATGAAGCCAATGATCCTGGGCGCGATTATGGATCACTACACGGCCGGCGATCCGGTGATGAACGATGCGCCGGCGGACTCCGATAGCGGCGAAGAGATCATTCTCGAAGATAGCCCCGAAGATGCGGAGATCATCTCTCAGATCACGGAGCTGATGGAAACAAGAATCAAGCCGGCCGCTCAGCAGATGGGCGGCGATGTAATCTACAAAGGCTACAAAGCCGGCACGGTCTATGTGGAATTTGTCGGCCCGACCACGAACCTGATGGGCGGCATGACCAATGTGCTGAGCCACTATGTGCCCGAGGTCAACGCGGTGAAGGATTTCCGTGACGCCATCCCGAAGCCCGGTCTGGACACCCCGCAAGGCAAGGCGGTGCAGGAAGTCCTGGACAGCCGCATTAATCCTGCCGTTGCCAGCCACGGCGGGCATATTGCGCTGATCGACATCAAGGAAGACAGAGCCTACATCCGCCTCGAAGGCGGCTGCCAGGGCTGCGGCATGGCCGACGTCACTCTCAAACAGGGTGTCGAGGTGGAAATCAAAGACGCCGTGCCGTCGATCATCGAAGTATTGGACGTCACCGATCACGCCAACGGCGACAACCCCTACTACTCCCCGGGCAAATAAATCGTCCGTTCGAAAAGATCGGATCACCCATGCCGTTTCTTCTGCTTTCGACATATGACCTGGGACACCAGCCCTTTGCGCTGGCCTCTGCCGCGGCCCGGCTGCGCAGTGAAGGCATCCCGGTCAACTGCAACGACGTGGCGGTCGATGATCTGAATGAAGAAGCTGTCGCCGGAGCTGACCTCATCGCCATCCATCTGGCCATGCATACGGCAACCCGGTTGTCACTGGAACTGCTACCCCGTCTTGTTGCTCTGAACAGCGACGCGACCTACGTGTTCTTCGGCCTATACGCCCCCATGGCGCGGGAGTTGATCACTGCGGACATCAACGCCCACTTCATCGGTGGCGAAATCGAAGACGTGCTGCTCAGCCTCGTGAAGACAAACGAGGCGCCGGCCGACCATGTTCACTTGTCCAAGCTGCAACTCGGCACACCTGACCGGACTGATCTGCCCGCGCTCGACAAGTATGCCCGGCTGCAGACGTCCGCCGGGGAGGATGTGGTGACCGGCTACACCGAAGCGACGCGCGGCTGCAAACATGTCTGCCGCCACTGCCCTGTCGTCCCGGTCTACGGCGGCAAGTTCTTTCCGGTGCCGGTCGAGACCGTGCTTGCCGACATTGATCAACAGGTTGCCGCCGGCGCACGGCATATTTCCTTCGGCGATCCCGACTTCTTTAACGGTCCCTCTCATGGTCTGAGGGTTGTTCGCGAGATGCGGAACCGTCATCCCGACCTGACCTACGATGCCATCATCAAGGTCGAACATCTGTTGAAGCACCGGGATCGCTTACCGGAACTCAGAGGCACCGGCTGTTTGTTCATCACCACAGCGGTGGAATCCGTCGATGATCAAACCCTCGTCCTACTGGACAAAGGCCACACCCGGGCCGAGTTCATCGAGGCCGTCGCCGTGGTGCGCGACGCCGGACTGACGCTGTCGCCCACGTTCATCCCCTTTACACCGTGGACGACGATCAACGGATACCGGGATCTGTTGTCGGTCATCCGTGACTTGGACCTGATCGAAAACGTCTCACCCATTCAACTGGCGATCCGTTTGCTGATTCCCTTGGGCTCACGGCTGTTGGAATTGGACGAGCTATCACTGACCCCGGACGATTTCGATAAAGAGGCGCTGAGTTACACCTGGGCCAATCGGGACAACGCAGCGGATGAACTCGCCGAAAAGATACAGGCCATCGTTGATCAAGGGGAAAGCGCCGGCGATACCAGGAGCGCCATTTTCGCCCGCATCTGGCAGGCCGCCCACGAGATTGATGGGACCGACGCCTCGGCCCTGTTCCTGGCTGAGCATTCTAAACTGTTCGTCCCCCGCATGAGCGAACCCTGGTACTGCTGCGCAGAGCCGAGCCGGGATCAATTGGCGCGGGTATGACCGCCGAGCCGCCGCGCCGCATCCTTCTGCTTCTGCCCTCGACGTCCTACCGGGCCAAAGACTTCATCGCCGCCGCCCATCGCCGGGACGTGCTGATCACCATCGGGTCCGACCAGGACAGTGTGTTTCAGGAAATCCAAGGCGACGGCAATCTGACACTCAACTTCGCCACCGTCGACGACAGCGTGTCCCGGATCGCCCACTTTCACCAACACACCCCGCTGGCCGCCATCATCGGTGTCGAGGAATCAACAACCCTGGTAGCCGCAAGCGCGGCCAAGGCGTTGGGATTGGCGCATAATGACCCGGCGGCAGTATCACGGGCCAACAACAAAATATCCTTTCGGAAGGAACTTGCCGCCGCCGGGCTGCCGGGGCCGTCAACACGCCTCATCCGGCCCGGCGAAGACATTACCGGCATCGCTGAATCGGTAGCCTATCCCTGCGTCCTAAAGCCGATCAACCTCTCGGCCAGCCGGGGGGTGATCCGCGCCGACGATGCGGATCAGTTCGCCGCCGCAGCGGACCGCATCCGGCGCATGCTCTCGGGCGCGACCGCCGAACAAACTATTCTGGTAGAGGACTTTTGGCCGGGCGAAGAAGTGGCGTTGGAAGGAATGCTGATCGACGGCGAGCTGACCACCCTGGCGATCTTCGACAAGCCGGACCCGCTGGACGGTCCATACTTTGAGGAAACGATCTACGTCACTCCCTCCCGCCACGCGCCAGAAGATATAGATCGTCTCACCCAAATGACCGAGGACGCCTGCCGGGCCATCGGCCTGACGGATGGGCCCATCCATGCGGAGCTCCGCCTCTCCGCCCCGGACCGGCTCAGCAATCAATCCGGCCCCTGGGTGATCGAGGTTGCCGCCCGCTCCATCGGCGGGTTGTGTAGCAGAAGCCTTTCGTTCGGCGACGGGATCAGTCTGGAAGATGTCATTCTGGATCACGCGCTTGGTGAAACCACGCCGCCGCCGGATCGGGAAAGCCAAGCCTCGGGCGTCATGATGATCCCGATCCCGCACTCCGGCACCCTAAAGTCCGTCAACGGCGACATTGACGCGCGCAACGTGCCCGGCATTGTCGAGTTGGAAATCTCCAAGAAGATCGGGCAAGAGGTCGTCGCACTGCCTGAGGGCAACGAATATCTGGGTTTCATATTTGCCAAAGGAAATTCACCCGAAGACGTCGAGGCGGCACTCAGAAAGGCTCACAACAAGCTCACCTTCGAGATCGAATAATCAGCCGCCACAGAGCTCCGCGAATATCTGCCCGGCTCGGCCGACCTCTTCCCGGCTCACATCCAAATGAGTAACCGCGCGCAAACGGTGTTCATCCAGCGCGCCCATGCGTACACCCTTGTTCAGAAGCTCGGCGGAAAGGCCGGGCGCGGATTTGCCGGCGCCGGAAACATCGACGATTACGATATTGGTCTGCACCGTTTCCAACGGCACGGAAACACCGCCCACGCCGTGCAGCGTCTCCGCCAACGCCCGGGCATTGGCATGATCCTCAGCCAAGCGTTCCACATTGTGATCCAGCGCGTAGATGCCGGCGGCGGCAATGACCCCGGATTGGCGCATGGAACCGCCGAGCCGCTGCTTCCAGAACCAGGCTTCTTCGATAAACGCCTTGGACCCCGCCAGCACGCCGCCAATCGGGCAGCCCAGGCCTTTGGAAAGATCGATCCACAGCGTATCGGTCAGCGACGCGTAATCGGCGGCAGAAACGCCTGACGCGACAACGGCGTTCATCAATCGGGCACCGTCCATATGCACCAGCAGACCCGCATCGTGCGCCGTATCCGATACTTGCTTCAAGGTTTCAAGCGGCCACACCGTGCCGCCGCCCAGGTTGGAGGTTTGCTCCACGGACACGAGACGGGATTTCGGCATATGGCGGACGTCGGGCCGCAACGCCGCGCTTACCTGCCCGGCGGAAAAAATCCCGTGCTCACCCGGGACCGGCCGGATCATGGCGCCGGCGATACCAGCAGCGCCGCCGGCTTCGAAATTGATAATGTGCGCGGTCTCATCGGCGATGATCTCGTCACCCGGCCGGCAATGGACCGCCAGGGCGATCTGATTGCACATGGTCCCCGACGGCAGAAATACCGCCGCCTCTGTGCCCAGCAGCTCGGCAACCATGCCGCACAACCGATTGGTTGTCGGATCCTCGCCGGCCTGCTCATCCCCGGTCTCCGCAGCCGACATAGCGGCCAGCAACTCGGCGGAGGGCCGGGTTTTCGTATCGCTATAAAGCTCGATCAGCTTATTTGACATCAAGGCGCCTGATTTTCTCGTCGACGACGGCCGTACTTTACAGAGATTCCGAAGCTACGTAACCTGCCATGATGCCGTCTAAGACAACTCTTTCGTTCGTCGTATTTGCCCTGGTTTTGATCGTCGCTGCCGGCGTCATACGCTCGGCCGAAAACGGCTATCACCTGTTTCTCGCCGGCGATTATCAAGGAGCGCACACCGCACTGAGCGAACAGGCAACTGCCGGGGACGGGTTCGCCGCCTACCTAAAGGGCCGGACCGAAAACAAAGGACGGCTGGGCCGGCGGGATACGGCTGCAGCGCTCAAAAGTTTCCGGCAGGCGGCCGAGCTCGGTTATCCCGACGGGGCCGTCATGGACTTCTGGCTTGGTGCAGAACTAGCAGCGTACACACCCAAGGCCTGTGACCGGCTTAAGGCGGTGCTGGAATCGGGCGCCCAGGCAAGAAACCTGATGGCGGCGGCCTATGGCGGAGATTTGTACCGCTACCAGAGTTGCGGGCCGGCTGATCCCGTTCGGGCGGCCCGTTACTATGGGCTTGCAGCCCGGCTGGATCCTCGCCTCGGCACCAAATTGGATAGCCTGCTGGTTACCCTTACCGGCGATCAGCTTCTTCAGGCACAAACAGAAGCCAATAAAGATTTTCCGGCCACAACAATTCAAGAGTTTCTGGAGCGGTACCGCGCCCTGAAAACGAACTGACAGCAATCTCAATAGGCTGTTTTCAAGCTGAAAAACCGGCTAGTGGAACCCCTTGTAACCCCCTCGGTTCACAACCATGTTTAAAAGGCGATGTGATCGGTATTCTGCGAACAACCCTAAGGTGTTACCGGGGGCTTTAGGCGAGCGTAATCTCGCCGTGGTCAGAAAAGGAATAGATTTCTAGCATCCTTCCGTAGAGCTACATTATAAAATTACCGTTTTTACTAAATCATTGATTCGGTGGTCATTTCACGAACCCGATGACCAAATTGCCTCACTCGCTCAGGTTAAAAGACATGCATAAAGGAAGAAAAATACTGATTGTAGAGGACGAAGCGGCCGACGCAATTTTGTTGAAGCGCGCTTTTTCCAAACTATCTCCGGACCTGCAGATCGACGTGGCGGAGGACGGCGGCGACGCCCTGGATGTCCTGATCGCTAGAAATCAGACCGAGGTTAGCGACATCAGTTTCCCGACCTTTGTGCTGTTGGATTTAAAACTCCGCCGGCTGGACGGACACGAAGTCCTAAAACGCCTAAAAGAAAACGACCAAA
>JAYQGD010000176.1:0-6032 GCA_038140415.1 Rhodospirillaceae bacterium | reverse complement strand
GGCGGCAGCCGGCACATAGGTTGAGCGTTCGTACAGCCCGACTTCCGTTCCCGGCGGCAGGGTCATCGGGTTAAACGCCGCCTTAGCCACATTGGTGATGGAAGTTTCCTTGTCCGTACCGGCGACCCGGAAGACGCCCTTGTCGAACTCGATATCGGTCTCGGCGGCCTCCAGCATATGGGCGGCGATCTTGGTGCATTTCTCAATGATCTTGTCGGCCGCGCCCCGGATGGCGCCGCCACCGGTCAGTGCCGAGCGCGATCCGATGGTGCCGGAGCCGAACGCCACCTGGTCGGTGTCGTGGTCGATCACGTTAATATTGTCGGAATCGATCCCCAGCATGTCAGAAACCATGATCTTGTACATAGTGTCGTGGCCCTGGCCTTGCGCCTTGGTGCCGGCGAAGACGGTGACTGAGCCCGAGGTATCAAAGCGGATTTCAGCCTGTTCCGGCCGGGGGCCGCCCGCCGCCTCGATCATATGAATAACGCTGATGCCGCGCAGTTTGCCGTTGGCCAAGCTGGCTTTCCGCCTGGCCTCGAAGCCGGCGTAGTCGGCGGCCTCCAGCGCCATGTCCATGTTCTTCTCGAACTCACCCGAGTCATACTTGAAGGTGAGCCCGGTCTGATAAGGCATGGCGTCGGCCGGGATCAGATTGCGCCGGCGCAGCTCCACCCGGTCGATCCCCATTTCGCCGGCGGCCAGATCGATCATTCGTTCCAGCACGTAGCTGGCTTCGGGCCGGCCGGCGCCGCGATAGGGTCCCGTCGGCTGGGTGTTGGTGTAGACGCTGACCACCTCCACATGGATGGCCGGGGTGGTGTAGGTGCCGGCGAGCCCGCCTAAGTTCATGAATGTCGGGACCATGCCGGCGTGCCCGGTCAGATAGGCGCCCAGGTTGTTCACGTTCTTGATCCGGAGGCCTAAGAACTTGCCGGTCTCGTCCAGCGCCAATTCCGCATCGGTGACCACGTCCCGCGCATGATCGTCGGTGAGGATCGCTTCCGAGCGCTCGCTCACCCATTTGACCGGGCGGCCCAGGTTCTTGGCGGCGAACAGCGTCAGCCGGTTCTCCGGGAAGTGGGTGTCCTTCAAGCCGAACGCGCCGCCGATGTCCCGGGCGATGACCCGGACTTTGGTTTCCGGCACGTGGAAGATTTCCTCCGCCAATTGCTGGCGGGAGGAATGCAGCGCCTGGGAATCGCAATACATGACGTAGCGTTCTTCGGAGCGGTCATAGACGCCGACGCAGCCACGGCTTTCCATGGAATTCGTCGAAATGCGGTTGATGACGAAGCGCTCTTTGATCACGTGCGCGGCCTTCTCGAAGACCTGATCCACGGCGTCCTTGTCGCCGATGTTGAACACGTTGGAGATATTGTCGGGGAAATCCTCATAGAGCTGCGGGCTCGCCGGGTCGGTGGCCAGCGCCGTGTTGGTGACCGCCGGCAGGGACTCGTAGTCCACCTCGACCAGTTCGGCGGCGTCCTTGGCCTGGGCCAGGGTTTCGGCGACCACAAAGGCGACCGGATCACCGATCACCCGGACCCGTTCACCGCAGAGACCAGGATGGGACGCCCAGTATTCCGGGGAGCCGTCTTTCGGCCGGGTGCGGGGCGGGAAGTGCGGGCGGGTCAGACCCAGCCCGGCGGCTTTCAGATCAGCTTCCACATAAACGGCATGGACGCCCGGCGCGGCTTTTGCGGCCTCAATATTGACCGACAGAACCTTGGCGTGGGCGTAGGGGGAGCGGACGGAATAGCCATAGAGCTGGTCCGGGAAGGAGACGTCGCTGACATATTGGCCGCGGCCGGTCAGCAGCCTCGGGTCCTCCGTACGGGGGACCGGTTGTCCCATGCCAAACATGCCCATGATCTATTCTCCGCTGGTGGTGTTTTGGTCGGGCGGTATTCTGGCGAAGGGGAGAGACGCGGGCAAGGGTGTGTGGGCTACCCCGCGACGGCCATGTCGTAGTCGTAGCCCTCCGGCTTTTCGTCGAAGATGGCGCGGTCGTGGATCCAGGCCTGGGTCTTGTCGAACGTCTCTTGGGTATAGGGCAAAAAGACAATCCGCTCTCCGGCGCTGAACAGGCGCACGTCGAGCTTGTCCTTGTAGCGGTCCGGCGTTTCCAGAAGGTAGTAGTGCTTATACTTCTCCGGCTCCAGATCGATGTCCATCTGCGCCCGCTTCATGGCCATCATGTATTTCTCCACGTCGGCCTCGTCCACCTCGTGGGGGAACATGAAGGCAATCATAAACGTTGTATCGACGACGCGGCGCATGCCCATCTGTTCCGCCGCCTGATAGGTGAGCCCCCAAACGCTCGACGCTTCCACGTCGCCGTCTACGAGCACGTCCACACGGGCCCAAGGGAGGCCGGTGAAATTTAGTTTAATCTCATCCGGTTTGAGGAACGGCTCTAAGGCCTGGATGGTGGTGAAATGGCTGCCGGAATGATAGCCGACGGCGATTTCCCGACCGGCCAGGTCCTCCGGCCGTTTGATGTCGGAATCGGGCCGGACCATCACCGCGCCGGGCGTCACCACATAAGCTTTGCCCCACATGCGTCCGACGTTTTGCGCTGAGGCCTGGTTCACCGCCCAGTGGCAGGCGCAACTGATGTCCGATTTGACGCCTTTGTTGCCCTTGCCGGAGACATAGGACTCGTACGCGCCTTTCTTGATTTCCATAACGCCGCTGCTGTCGTCCACGGTTTTGGGCTGTTCCGCATCGCTGCGGTGCGGAATTTCATAGTCGAGGCCCGCGTCCGTGAAATAACCTTTTTCGTGGGCAATCCATTCCTGGATGCGGCCGTGAGGCTGGATGATAAATTTCGCCATGATCTGTCCTCCCGTACGGGGTATTCGGCTGACGTTCCGGGTTTGCAAAACGGTTCTATTTGTTAGACTTTTGCCGTTCCAACGAAGGATGTCACAAAATGGCGGAACTGGTCAAAGCGTTCGGCACGTCCCATAGCCCGGCCCTCAACAGCACGGTCGAGGACTATCACCAGCATGCGGATATCGACCGGGGCGCGAGCCATTGGAAACGCACCCTGATGGACAAGGACGGCAACGTCTCCACCTTTGAAGAACTGATCGAAAAGGCGCCCGACTGGATGGCCGACGCCATCACCGACGAGAAAATCGGCGAGCGGGTGGATAAGTGCCACGAAAACATCGCCCGCATGTCGGCCGATGTGAACGGCGCCGGGCTGGACGCCCTGATCATCATCGGCGACGACCAGCAGGAACAATATTACAGCGACAATATGCCCGCCTTCATCATCTATCATGGCGAGACGATCCGGAATACGACCATCGAATTGGCGGAGGGCGCGCCACAATGGTGGCAGCGGGCCCGCTCTCAATACCATGAAGAAGATGGGCCGAAGGATTATCCGGTGGCGTCCGATCTTTCCAAGCATATGATCGACAGCCTGCTGGATCAAGACTTTGACATCTCGGTGTCGGACGAGCTGCGGTTTGAGCGCGGCGAGAGCCATTCGTTCGGCTTCTATCACCGGCGTCTGGCCAACGGCAACGTGGTGCCCATCGTGCCGATCAGTCAGAACACGTATTATCCGCCGAACCAGCCACGGCCCAAGCGCTGCTATGATTTCGGCCGGGCGATCAGGAAAGCGGTCGAGTCCTGGGAGAGGGACGCCAAGGTCGGCATCATGGCCTCCGGCGGCTTGAGCCATTTCACCATCGATGAAGACCTGGACCGGGGCGTGATGAAAGCCTTGGAAGAGAAAGACAAGGACGCGCTGATTTCCATTCCGCTTAACAAGCTCAACACCGGCAACTCGGAAATCCGCAACTGGATCACCGTCGCCGGCGCGGCGGAGGACCTGGACGTGGTCTGGTCCGATTATGTGCCGTGCTACCGCTCACTCGCGGGGACCGGCTGCGCCATGGCTTTCGCGGTCTGGGACTAAAGATAAACTAAAGGGGGGGGCAAAATGCTCTACGGAGAACTCGGGGTGTCGCTTTGCGGCGAAGACAAGGCGGCGGGCGGTTATACACTGATCTCGCCCATCGGCACGTTTACCAAAACCTATGCGCTGAATATGAAGGGAGAGGTGGTGCACGAATGGGACCGGGGCCTACCGCCCGGCAACTACGCCTACCTCTTGCCCACCGGCAATCTGCTGAGCGGCAACCGGACCGACGAAGGCCCGCACATCGCGGCCAAGGGCGGCTGCCTGCGTGAGTTCGATTGGGACGGCAATATCGTCTGGGAATACACCGACCACACCCAGCATCACGATTTCCGCCGCTTGGCCAACGGCAACACGGTCTATATCGGGCTCGAAGATATGCGCGCCGATACCAAGGCGCGGCTGATCGGTGGGATGCCCGGCACTGAACACGAGGGCGGCGTCATTCACACGGACTATCTGCGCGAGGTGACACCAGAGGGCGAAACAGTGTGGGAATGGCATGCCCAGGACGAAATGGAGATCGAGAACTATCCGGTCTGTCCGTTGTGTTCGCGAGAAGAGCAGATGCACATGAACACCATCGCCGAGGACAAGAACGGCAATTTCATGATCAGCAGCCGGCACACCAATCATTGCGCCGTCATCGATAAGAAGACCAAGAAGTTTACCTGGGAGATGATGGAGCTGAGCTTTGGCCACCAGCACGACTTCCAGGAACTGGAAAACGGCAACTATATGCTGTTTTCCAACGGCTATCATACGGACCGCACCGGCCCGGCCGCCGGGTCCCGCATCTTCGAGATCGATCCGGCGAGCAAGGAAATCGTCTGGGAGTTTGTCGGTCTGCCGCCGCATACGTTCTATTCGGGCCATATCAGCGGCTGCCAGCGGTTGTGGAACGGCAACACGCTGATCTGCGAAGGGGTCGGCGGCCGCGTGTTCGAAGTCACCCCGGACAAGGAAGTCGTCTGGAACTACACCTCGCCCTATTTCATGCCCAAGGACTCGCCGGGCCCCTGGTCCAACGCCAACCAGCTTTTCCGGGCCTACCGCTACGCGCCGGACTCACCCGAAATCGGCGGGCGGCTCAACCCTGACCCTTACGCGAGTTAGGGGGCGGCAATGAACGGTCACGCCCTTCATCCAAGCGCACAGGACATCCGCCAAAAAGTGTGCCACGCCATCGTCGACGGCGATGGGCACGTGGTGGAGACCACCGCGGTCATTCTCGATTACGTAAAGCAGATTGCCGGCGCCGATGTGGCCAAGCGCTATGAACAGATGGGCCCCTGGTTCGGCCGGCGCAAACACAAGGAAATTTTCTGGGGCATGCCGTCCGGGCCCAACAGTCTGGACCGGGCGACGGCCATGCTGCCGAAGCTGTATGCAGAGCGCCTGGAGGAAGCGGGAATCGATTTCGGCATCTGTTATTCCACCGCCGTGCTGCCGTTGATGCATCAGAACAATGACGAGCTGCGCCAAGTCGGTCACCGGGCGCTCGACACCATGCTGGCCGATATGTTCCGGGATGTGTCCGACCGCCTCACGCCGTCCGCCGGCATCCCCATGTATACCCCGGAGGAGGCCATCGCCGAGCTGGACTATGTGGTGAACGAGCTGGAGTTTAAGGCCGCCACGTTTGGGACAGAGGTTCGGATCGCACCGCCGGAGGTGATGGAGGCTGCCCCCGACCTGGACGACTATGTGTGCGCGATCTATCCCGTGGCCATGGATTCCCTCCACGATTACGACCCGGTCTGGCAGCGTTGTCTCGATCACAAGGTCGCGGTGGCCAGTCACACGGCCGGGCGGGGAACGCTGGGCTACCGGTCATCGCCGTCAAACTATGTGTTCAATCACTTGGGCGGGTTTGCCGAGTCCGGGGATTATTTTTGCCGGTGTCTGTTTATGGGCGGGGTGACCCGGCGGTTCCCCGGTCTGAACTTCGCCTTCCTGGAAGGCGGCGTCGGCTGGGCGTTACAGCTCTACAACGACCTGTTCGAGCATTGGGAAAAGCGCAATGCGGACTTCATGCGGGAGAACCTGGACCCGTCCAAGCTGGACGTGGCGCTGATCGCCGAGAAGG